>JBOHII010000457.1:0-2930 GCA_050725955.1 Pseudolabrys sp.
AGACGACCCGCGAGGTCGAAGGCGACTACGAAAGCCTGATCACGGTCAACATCGTAACGGAGCGACAAAGCCGCTCGGTCTCCGGCACGGTGTTCGCCGACGGACGACCGCGCATCGTCAACATCAAGGGCATCCGCATGGATGCCGAATTCGGGCCCTCGATGATCTACATCACCAATCTCGACAAGCCGGGCTTCATCGGCCGTTTCTCGTCCACCCTGGGCGAGGCCGGCATCAATATCGCCACCTTCCATGTCGGCCGCGAGGCGCCCGGCGGCAACGCCGTCGCGCTGATCGAGATCGACGGCGAATTGCCGGCCGCGGTTTTGGAGAAGGTGCGCGCACTGCCGCAAGTGCAGCAGGCAAAGCCGCTGCATTTCTAGAAGTTTCGGCGCAATATCAATCCCTTGCGAATGCCGCCCGGAGCCGTCGGGGCGGCGTTCTGTGCCTTGCCTCCGCCGCCTGCTTCCTTTATCCGAGGGTGGACCTGGCCGGCACCGTCCGGCGCCAGTGTCCAAAGCACTGGCGCAGGGAAGCATTGCCGATGGCTAATGTGGTGGTTGTCGGGTCGCAGTGGGGCGACGAAGGCAAGGGCAAGATCGTCGATTGGCTTTCCGAGCAGGCCGACATCGTCGTCCGCTTCCAAGGCGGTCACAATGCCGGCCACACGCTGGTGATCGATGGCGTCACCTACAAGTTGTCGCTGCTGCCGTCCGGCGTGGTGCGCGAGGGCAAGCTTTCCATCATCGGTAACGGTGTGGTGGTCGATCCGCACGCGCTGATCGACGAAATCACCCAGCTCGAGAAGCAGGGGGTTGCAGTCAACCCCGATAATCTGCGCATCGCGGAGAATGCACCTTTGATTTTGCCTCTGCACCAGGAACTCGACGCCTTCCGCGAGATGTCGAATGCGAATACGCGCATTGGCACCACCAAACGCGGCATCGGCCCGGCTTACGAGGACAAGGTAGGCCGCCGCGCCATCCGTTTCATGGATCTCGCCGATCTGCCGTCGCTCAGTCAAAAGATCGAGCGCCTTTTGTCGCACCACAACGCGCTGCGGCGCGGCAACGGCCTCGACGAGCTCACGGCCAAGCCGATCTACGACGACCTGGCGGCGCTGGCGCCAAAAATTCTCCCCTTCATGGATTCGGTGTGGTCGCTGCTCGACACCAAGCGGCGCGAGGGCAAGCGTATCCTGTTCGAGGGCGCGCAGGGCGCGCTGCTCGATATCGATCATGGCACCTATCCTTACGTGACCTCCTCCAACACGGTGGCGGCGCAGGCGGCAACCGGATCCGGCCTTGGCCCGAACGCGATCGATTATGTGCTCGGCATCTGCAAGGCCTACACCACGCGGGTAGGCGAGGGACCGTTCCCGACCGACCAGATGGACAACGCGACCGGCAAGACGCTCGGCGAGCGCGGCCACGAATTCGGCACCGTCACCGGCCGCGCGCGCCGCTGCGGCTGGTTCGACGCCGTGCTGGTGCGGCAAACCGTGCTAACCTGCGGCATCGACGGCCTTGCGCTCACCAAGCTCGACATTCTTGACGGCTTCGATCAGATCAAGGTCTGCGTGCGCTACCGGCTCGACGGCCGCGAAATCGACTATCTCCCCGCCGGCGAGCGCGCGCAGGCGCGGGTAGAACCGGTCTACGAGACCATCGACGGCTGGAAGGAGCCGACGGCGCGCGCGCGGTCATGGGCGCAATTGCCGGCGCAGGCGATAAAATACGTGCGCCGAATTGAGGAGTTGGTCGGGTGCCCGGTCGCCCTGCTCTCGACCAGCCCGGAGCGCGAGGACACCATCCTGATGAAGAACCCGTTCGAAGTATGATGACGGAAAAAAGCCAAGAAGCGGGGGCATATTGAGGTCCAATGGCCGACTATCTTCCCCTGATCTCTCGCGCAGTTAGCAGCCTCGACAAGAACACGGGCGAAAATCGCCGTGTTCTTTACGAGCGCGCGCGCGGGGCCCTGCTCCACCAGTTGCGCAGCGTCCAGCCGGCGCTCGAAGAATCCGACGTCACACGCGAGCGGCTGGCGCTGGAGGACGCGATCCGCAAGATCGAAGCGGAAGCGGCCATGCGGCAGCGCACCGAGGTCGCCGGGGAGGCCGCCGCGCCGCCATCGATCATGGACAAGGGCCTGCGCGGCTTCCGCGAGACGGTGGCCGATGCCGAGGACCTGGGCGCTGCCGCGGCGGCGGCTAACCGTTCGGCGCATGAATTTTACGTGGCGATGCCCGGCAACGGCGCCAGGGAGGCAGCGGCCGGGCATTACTTCGAGCCGCCCGATGCCGCGCCAGAGCCGCAGCAGCGGCATGACGCGCCATTCGCGCCGGCACCGCCGCCACGCGACGAGGCTTTGCCGCCGGCGCCGCCGCCGCGCTACGAGGACGACGAGCCGGTCTATTCGCGGCCGGTGCGTTCCTACGGCCGCGCGATCAAATGGATCCTGCTGCTGCTGGTGCTCGCCGGCCTTGCCGGCGGCGCCTACTGGCAGCGCCATGCGATCATGACCCTGGTGGCGAGCTATCGCAGCGCGCCGGCGCCCAAGCCGCGCCAAGCGGCGGAGTCTGCGAGCCGGCCGAAGATCGCCGACCGCATCGGGCCGGCAGCAGGCACGCCGGCCCCCGCCAATGCGCCGGCTGCGGCGGTCGCGCAAAAGGTCGTGCTGTACGACGAAGATCCGAGCGACCCGAAGGGCAAGCGCTATGTCGGCTCGGCGCTCTGGCGCACCGAAACCGTATCGCCCGGCCCCGGGCTCGCGCCCGAGCTTGCGATCCGCGCCGATGTGGAAATCCCCGAGCGGCATATGCGTATGACCTGGTCGCTCCGCCGCAACACCGCCAAGGCGCTGCCGGCGAGCCACACCATCGAAATCATGTTCACGCTGCCGGCGGATTTCTCCGAAGGCGGCATCGC
>JBOHII010000458.1:0-3119 GCA_050725955.1 Pseudolabrys sp.
GGCTGGCGTCGGGCGCAAGGCCCGGCCGCTCGCGGTAGCCGGCCGCCTCGTAAAAGCGGCGGGCCGTCTTGGTGCTTTCCAGGCTGCATTGGAATAGCCCAATGTCCGCGGCCTTGCGTTCAAGCGCGGCCAGCAGTGCCTTGCTGACGCCTTTGAAGCGGGCGTCCGGCGATACGTAGTTCAGCGAGATCCTGCCCGCGCGCGTCATGGCGGCGACGCCGGCCACTCTGTCCCCGTCGACCGCGACAAAGACGAAATTGCCGGCATCGGCGATCCAGGCCGTAACATTTTCCGGCGTTTTGTTGGCGAGCCAGCGGCTGAGGAATTGCGCATCGTTGCCGTGATCGGCTGTGCACAATTCGGCGATCGAGCGCCGCAGCACCGCGCAGGCTGCCGCCGCATCGGCGGCGCGGGCCGGACGAATTTGCAGTGCCGCCATGGCGGTCGTCGCCTCCCGTCACGGGCGAGCATCGCGCCCGCCCGCGCCGCGATCAAGCCGGTCGCGGCTAGGCCTTCCCGTCCTGCTCGGGGTGGGTGATCAGCCGGGCGCCGCGCTGGAACGTGAGGTAGCTCCACAGCCAGCTGAAAGCGACGATGAAGCGGTTGCGCAATCCGATCAGGAAATAGATGTGCACGACGCTCCAGAACAGCCAGCCGATGAATCCCTTGAGCTGCAGGCGGCCTAATTTGACCACCGCGGCGCGACGGCCGATGGTCGCGAGCTCGCCCAGATGCATGTAGCGAAACGGCGCCGGCGCGGCACGCTTGGCGATACGCGCAGCGATCAACCGGCCGACATAGTCGCCCATCTGTTTGGCCGCCGGTGCGATGCCGGGGACCGGCCTGCCGTTCGCATCGGTCACCGTCGCCGCGTCGCCGATGACGAAAATATCCGGGTGGCCGGGCAGCGACAGGTCCGGGCTGACCTTCACCCGGCCGGCACGGTCGGCCTCGGCGTTGAGCCAACGCGCCGCCGGTGAAGCCGTAACGCCGGCGGCCCAAATGATGCTGCCCGCCTCGATGCGGCCGCCGCCGGTCTCCACTCCGCGCGCATCGCATTGAGTGACCTTGGTGTCGGTCTGCACCTCGACGCCCGCTCGCGCCAATGTCGCGCGCGCGTAATCCGATTGGCCCGCCGGAAAATTCGGCAGCAAACGCGGACCCGCTTCCACCAGCACGATACGGGCGGTGCGCGGGTCGATACGGCGGAAATCCTCGGCCAAGGTCTGTCCCGCGATTTCCGCGATGGCGCCGGCCATTTCGACGCCCGTGGCGCCGCCGCCGACAATGACGAATGTCAGCAACCGGCGCCGCTCGGCTGCATCGGTCGTTAGTTCGGCGCGTTCGAACGCGATCAATATGCTGCGGCGTATCCGGGTCGCGTCATCGATGCTCTTCAAGCCCGGTGCAAAAGCCGCCCACGCGTCATGGCCGAAATAGGAATGCATGGCGCCGGTCGCGATCACCAGATAATCGTAGGGCACATCGCCGCAATCCGTATGCAGCAGCTTTTTCTGCACATCGACTCCGTCGACCTCCTGCATCAGCACCGTCGCGTTGCGCTGCGTGCGCAGGATGTGCCGGATCGGCCAGGCGACATCGGCCGGCGACAGTGCCGCGGTCGCCACCTGATAAAGCAGGGGCTGGAAGCAGTGATGGTTTTGCCGATCGACGACGATGACATCGACGTCCGCCTGCCGCAGCGCCTTGGCGGCCTGCAGCCCGCCAAAGCCGGCTCCGACAATTGCCACTCTCGGCCGCTGTCCTGTCATGCCGTTCGCAAATTCAACACCATGGACCGTAAGTGTCGGCCCGCGCCGCCCAGTTGCCAAGTCTGCGGTGAGGCTTTAGCACTCCGCGGCAATAATCGTTGTCGTGCGCGGGCTCGGGACAAGCCCGGCCATCGCGAATTGAGTGAGGCGCCCAATGGCGACCCATAATCTCCTGCTTCTCCCCGGCGACGGCATCGGCCCGGAGGTGATGGCGCAGGTCAAACGCCTGGTCGAATACTTCAACAAGAAGGGCCACGACAAGTTCCTCACCGAGGAAGCACTGGTCGGCGGCAGTTGCTATGACGCACACGGCGTCGCCGTCACCGACGCGACCGTCGCGAAAGCAAAAACCTCCGACGCGGTGATCTTCGGCGCGGTGGGCGGGCCGAAATGGGACAAGGTGCCCTACGAGGCGCGGCCCGAGGCCGGCCTGTTGCGGCTGCGCAAGAATCTCGACCTCTACGCCAATTTGCGTCCGGCGGTGACTTATCCGGCGCTGGCCGACGCCTCCTCGCTCAAACGAGAGCTGGTCGAAGGCCTCGACATCATGATTTTGCGCGAATTGACCGGCGGGGTGTATTTCGGCGAGCCGAAGACCATCACCGATCTCGGCAACGGGCAGAAGCGCGCCATCGACACGCAGGTCTATGACACCTACGAGATCGAGCGCATCGGGCGCGTCGCCTTCGAGCTCGCGCGCAAGCGGCGCAACAAGGTCACCTCGATGGAAAAGCGCAACGTGATGAAATCGGGCGTGCTGTGGAACGAGGTGATGACCGCACTGCACGCGCGCGAATTCAAGGACGTTGCGCTCGAGCACATGCTGGCGGATGCCGGCGGCATGCAGCTCGTGCGCAATCCGAAGCAGTTCGATGTGATCGTCACCGACAATTTGTTCGGCGACATGCTGTCGGACGTCGCGTCAATGTTGACGGGCTCGTTGGGCATGCTGGCCTCGGCCTCGTTGGGCGAGGTCGATCTGAAGACCAAGAAGCGCAAGGCGCTGTACGAGCCGGTGCACGGTTCGGCGCCCGACATCGCCGGCAAGGGCATCGCCAACCCGATCGCCATGATCGCCTCCTTCGCCATGTGCCTGCGCTATTCCTTCGGCATGGTCGCCGAGGCCGACCGCCTCGAAGGTGCGGTAGCCGCCATCCTCGACGCCGGCTATCGCACTGCCGACATCATGTCCGACGGCATGAAGAAGGTCGGCACGACCGAGATGGGCGACGCCATCACGGCGAAATTCCTCGCCCTTTCGAAATAGCGTGTAGCGCCGGATCCGCCATCCGGCGCGCGCCTGTCGCACGCAGCCTCAGGAAGCCACGTTCTCCGGCACCGGACCCC
>JBOHII010000459.1:0-7098 GCA_050725955.1 Pseudolabrys sp.
TTCTTGGCCTGCGCCTCGAGCGCGCTCACCAGGTAAGGATGGGCATGACCGAGCGCATTGACCGCGACGCCGGAGGTGAAATCGAGATAGCGCTCGCCGTTAGCCGTAAATAGCCAAGCGCCTTCGCCCCGCTCGAAAGCAAGGTCGACGCGCGCATAAGTCGGCAATAGATGCGAGGCCACGGCTAGTTACGTCCAATGAACAGTTTTGTTGGCGCATGATCTTTATCGAAAACCGGCACTGCCTTTTCGGCGCCATGCGCATGCCGAAAAGAAATGTGCCGCCTCGCCTGGCGGCACTTTTTTCATTGTATTGCAGGCGCTTGCCCTGTCAACACGCGTGCCGGACGGCGGCGTAACTGGACTCAAAATCGCCGCAAGTCGCGATTCTAAAGGAAAACTGTTGGTAGCTGCGATCTGGGGGTTGCAAACGCTTGCACGAGACTTACCGGCTATAGTAGCTTTTCGGTCAGGTAGTACGACATCTCGTGCTACGAGGCGATTTCTGGTCAATTGCTGAAGCGTACGGGTCGGGTGCCTTAAACCGCGCCAGACGACGAGGTTGGATTCCACCCAAGGCTTTGAACGCCTAGGAGAAAGCCCGATGAGCTGGACCGACGAGAGGGTCGAACTCCTGAAGAAATTATGGGCCGACGGCCTGTCCGCCAGCCAGATCGCGGCCGAACTCGGCGGCATCACCCGCAACGCGGTCATCGGCAAGGTCCACCGCCTCGGCCTGTCCGGCCGCGCCAAAAGCCCCTCCTCGTCCTCGCCAAGGCCGCGCAAGGCGCGTTCTTCCGGCATGATGCGCATTCCCAGGTCGTCGATGCGGGGCAACACCGCACTGGCCTACGACTACGAGGCTGAGCCCGAGCCGGAATTGATCGAAATCCCGCTTGAGCAGCGCAAGACCCTGTTGCAACTGACTGAAAAGACCTGCCGCTGGCCGATCGGCGATCCCGGCAGCGCGGAATTTTTCTTCTGCGGCGGTGAAAATGTGACCGAGGCGCCGTACTGCGCCTATCACTCGCGCGTCGCCTACCAGCCGATGACCGACCGCCGCCGCGACAAGCGGCCGCCGTTCCGCGGATCGTAACAACCATTAGACAACGCTCCGCCGCCCCTGTTCTTGGCGGCGCGGGGTGCGCCGTCTTCCCTTTCCGTCCCCTCGCCATGCGAGGGAGGTGGCGCGCCAAGCGGCGCGGCCAAGTATCGTGTGCGTGCATCGTCGCCGATGCACGGCGCCTCTCGGCGCGCCACACGCGGCGATTTCTGTCCCCGGGGCCGTAACTTCCGGGCGCCGACGGGCGACTCTTCGCCACCCCGATCCAGGGGCTTTCGCCCCCTTCGTCCGCGCCTCGTCCAGCCATTCAAGGCAGACCCCCGTAGTGGGGCCGGACGGCTACCCAGGGCCTCCCGAGTGCGCGAGGAGCGTACCCTCGCGCCCGCGGGCGCCGCATCGCCGATGTCGGGCTTGCCCGATATCGGCCCACGAATGGCGGCTCCATCATCAAGACGCCTCTAGATGACGCCCTCAAACGAGCCGGACGCGCGGATAATAAATCCGCGGGGACGAGCGGGGATAAGTTTCGTGTCGGATTTAATCGGCGCGTTGCGCCGCGATCACAGCGAGTCGCTGTTCAGCTCGCGCGCCCGAAGCGGTCGTCGAGGGCGTAGCCGGCGCCGCGCACGGTGCGGATCGGATCGGCCATGTGGCCGCGATTGATCGCCTTGCGCAGGCGCCCGACGTGCACGTCGACGGTACGCTCATCGATATAGATGTCCGAACCCCAGACGCCGTCGAGCAATTGCTCGCGCGAGAACACGCGGCCGGGGCGCTCCATCAGGAACTCGAGCAGGCGGTACTCGGTCGGGCCGAGATCGATCGGCCGGCCGTTGCGCGACACGCGCTTCTTTTCGCGGTCGAGCTCGATGTCGCCGATATTGAGCACCAGCGCCACCCGCTCCGGGTTGGCGCGGCGCAACAGCGCGCGCACGCGCGCCAGCAGTTCCGGCACCGAGAACGGCTTAACGATGTAATCGTCGGCGCCGGTGGCAAGTCCACGCACCTTTTCGCTCTCTTCGCCGCGGGCGGTGAGCATGATGATCGGCAATTGACGCGTTTCGGGCCGCGCGCGCAGGCGGCGGCACAATTCTATGCCGGACAGGCCGGGCAGCATCCAGTCGAGCACCACCAGATCCGGGCTGCTCTCCTTGAGGCGGGTGTCGGCATCATCGCCGCGCGCGGCGGTTTCCACCTCGTAGCCTTCGGCCTCGAGGTTGTAGCGCAGCAACATGGTGAGCGGCTCTTCGTCCTCCACGATCAGGATGCGCGCGCTCATGGCTGTGGTACCTGGTTCGGCTATCTGTCGCCGGCGGTGCGCAGGGCGGCAAGCGTCGTGGTGTCGCCCTTCGGCCGCTGGTCGGCAATCGGCCGGCCTTCGATGACGTAGTGCACCGTTTCGGCGATGTTGGTGGCATGGTCGCCCATCCGCTCGATGTTCTTGGCGCAAAACAGCAGATGGATGCAGAACGTAATGTTGCGCGGATCCTCCATCATATAAGTGAGCAGCTCGCGGAACACAGACGTGCAGACCGCGTCGATTTCCTCGTCGCCGCGCCACACCGCCATCGCCTTGCTGACGTCGCGCCGGGCATAAGCGTCGAGCACCGCCTTCATCTGGGAAAGCACCAAATCGGCCATGTGTTCGACGCCGCGGATCAGCTTGGGCGGCGGGAATTCGCCGTTGAGCGCGATCACGCGTTTGGCGATGTTCTTGGCGAGATCGCCGATGCGCTCCAGATCGTTGGCAAGCCGCAAGGCGCCGACGATCTCGCGCAGATCGACCGCCATCGGCTGGCGCCGCGCAATGGTGTTGATCGCCTTTTCCTCGATCTCGCGCTGCAACGCGTCGATATTGCCGTCAGCCTGAGTGATGCGTTGCGCCAGCGCGGTGTCGCGCTTAGCCAATGCATCGACCGAGTCGGCCACCTGCTTTTCGGCCAGACCGCCCATTTCGGCGACCATGCGCGCGAGGTCTTGCAGATCGGTGTCGAAGGCTTTGGCTGTATGCAGATCGGTCATTTTGGTTGTCCTTCAGTCGCCGTCCATTTGAGTGCGCATGATCTTTTCCGAAAACCGGTTCCTACTTTTCGGGATCATGCGACTAGCCGAAGCGGCCGGTTATATAGTCCTGGGTACGGCGATCGTTAGGGGTTGTGAACATGCGGGTGGTCTCGCCGTATTCGATCAACTCACCGAGATACATGAAGGCGGTGAAGTCGGACACGCGCGCGGCCTGCTGCATGTTGTGGGTGACGATGGCGATCGTGTAGTCGTCCTTGAGTTCGTCGATCAGTTCTTCGATCTTGGCGGTGGAGATCGGGTCGAGCGCCGAGCACGGCTCATCGAACAGGATCACCTCCGGCCGCACCGCCACCGTGCGGGCAATGCACAATCTCTGTTGTTGCCCGCCGGAGAGCGAGAGCCCGTTGGCGCCGAGCTTGTCCTTAACCTCGTCCCACAGCGCGGCGCGCTGCAGTGCCTGCTGCACGCGGCCCTCCATGTCGGACTTCGCCAGCCGCTCGTACAGCCTGATGCCAAAGGCGATGTTCTCGAAAATCGTCATCGGGAACGGCGTCGGTTTCTGAAACACCATGCCGACCTTGGCGCGCAGCAGATTGAGATCCTGCGACGGCGACAGGATATTGTCGTTGTCGAGCCTTACGTCGCCGGTGGCGCGCTGGTTGGGATAAAGGTCGTACATCCGGTTGAGGACGCGCAGCAGCGTGGACTTGCCGCAGCCGGACGGCCCGATGAAGGCGGTGACCTTCCCCTGGTAGAGCGAGCAGTTGATGTTCTTCAAGGCGCGGTTATCGCCATAGAAGAAGTCGAGGTCGCGGATCGATACCTTTTCGAACAGGCCGTCGAGGTTGGTCTCGGCGTGGGTGACGGTCGGTACCGTGAACGATGCTACGCTCATGACGATTTTCTCTGTGCCCCGAGGAACCGGGCGGTGATGCTGAGTGCAAGCACCGCCAAAGTGATGATCAGCGCGCCGGTCCAGGCCAGCTTCTGCCAGTCATGATAGGGACTGAGCGCGAACTGGAAAATGACGACCGGCAGGCTGGAAACCGGAGCATTCAGGTTGGTGCTCCAGAACTGGTTGTTGAGCGCGGTGAACAGCAAGGGCGCGGTTTCGCCGCTGATGCGCGCCACGGCGAGCAGCACGCCGGTGATCATGCCGGCGCGCGCGGCGCGGTAGGCGACCTTCTGGATCATCAGCGAGCGCGGCAGGCCGATCGAGGCGGCGGCCTCGCGCAGGGTGTCGGGCACCAAAATCAGCATGTCCTCGGTGGTGCGCACCACCACCGGCACCACGATCACCGCCAGCGAGACGGCGCCGGCCCAACCGGAGAAGTGGCCCATCTGGGCGACCATGATCTCGTAGATGAACAGGCCGACCACGATCGACGGCGCGCTGAGCAGGATGTCGTTGATGAAACGCACGATCATGGTCAACTTGTCGTAGCGCCCGTACTCGGCCATGTAGGTGCCGGCGAGCATGCCGAGCGGCGTGCCGATCGCCACCGCGATCGTCGTCATGACCAGGCTGCCGATGATCGGGTTGAGCAATCCGCCGGCCGAGCCCGGCGGCGGCGTCATCTCGGTGAACACCGCCAGCGACAGGCCGCTGAAACCGTTCCACAGCAGCACCGCAAGAATGAGCACCAGCCAGGACAGGCCGAAGCCCGTCGCTCCAAACGAAAGGCCCATGGTGATGACGTTGCGGCGGCGGCGCTTGGCGTAGAGCGGGGAGGAGGCGCCTGAAATCAAGGCCATGGTCAGGCTCCGATCCGTGCGTTGAGGCGCATCAACATCAACCGTGCGAAGGCGAGCACAATAAACGTAATCACGAACAGGATGAGGCCGAGTTCGATCAACGACGAGGTATAGAGATCGCCGACCGCCTCGGTGAATTCATTGGCGATGGTCGCCGAAATGGTCGTTCCCGGCGCCAGGATCGAGCCGGAAATGCGGTGCGCATTGCCAATCACGAAGGTCACCGCCATAGTCTCGCCGAGCGCGCGGCCGAGGCCAAGCATGACGCCGCCGATTACGCCGACGCGGGTGAACGGCAGCACGACATAACGCGCCACCTCCCAGGTGGTGCAGCCGAGGCCATAGGCGGCCTCTTTGAGCACCGGCGGCACCGCTTCGAATACGTCGCGCGAAATCGAGGTGATGAACGGCAGCACCATGATGGCCAGGATCAGCCCGGCGGTGAGGATGCCGATGCCGTAGGGCGGGCCGTCGAACAGAGTCGAGAGCACCGGTATCGGGCCGAACGCGGCAATCAGGAACGGCTGCACGTATTGCTGCAGGAACGGCGCGAACACGAACAGGCCCCAGATGCCATAAATGATGCTGGGAATGCCGGCGAGCAGCTCGATGGCGATACCGATCGGGCGGCGCAGCCACATCGGACACAATTCGGTGAGGAACAGCGCGATGAACAGGCCGACCGGCACCGCAATCAGCATGGCGATGACGGAGGTGACGACGGTGCCGTAGATCGGCGCAATGGCGCCGAATTTTTCGGTCACCGGGTTCCAGGTCTCGACGTACAGGAATGAGAAGCCAAAGGTCCGCAATGCCGGCAGCGAGCCATAACCCAGTGAAGCAATGATCCCGCCGAGGATAATGAGAACCGCGAGCGCGGCGGCGCGCGTCAGATGGCGGAACACCAAATCGCCCACGCGCAGCCGCGAGAGCACCTTGGCTCGATCGACCTGCTCGGCGCTGGACATCGCCCCGCCTTGCAACGCAACGTCAACCACGGGTCGCCTCCCGGTGGGTTGCATTCGGCTCTCCCGCTGGCTCAAAGGCATCCAGGAGAGCTACTCAAGCGGCGCGCTGGCCGCGTGACAAGCCGCCTTGCGGGCAGCGGTGGACAAGAAAAGGGCGCCATGCGGGCGCCCTTTCCCGTTGTTGTCGGATCAGAATACGGGCTTGCCGGTCGAATCCTTGACCTCTGCCTTCCAGTATTTCTCGACGTCGGCGGCAACGCTCGCCGGCATCGGCACATAGTCGAGGCTTTCGGCCATCTTGGCGCCGTTCTTGTAGGCCCAGGCGAAGAACTTGAGCGCTTCGCCGGTTGCCGCCGGATCGCTTGGGTGCTTGTAGACCAGGATCCAGGTCGCCGCCGTCATCGGCCACGATTGGTCGCCGGGTTGGTTGGCGAGGATGACGCCGTAACCGGGCTTCGACTTCCAGTCGGCGTTGGCCGCCGCGGCCTGGAACGCTCCCGAGGTCGGCGACACCGTCTTGCCGGCCTTGTTCATCATCTCGGTGTAGGTCAGCTTGTTCTGCAGCGCGTAGGCGTATTCGACGTAACCGAGCGAACCCTTGGTGTTGCCGACGTTGTTGGCGACGCCTTCGTTACCCTTGGCGCCAATGCCGACCGGCCATTGCACCGAAGTGTTGAAGCCGACCTTCGATTTCCAGTCCGCGCTCACGTCCGACAGGTAATAGGCGAAGTTGAAGGTGGTGCCCGAACCGTCCGAGCGATGCACAATGGCGATCGCCTGATCCGGCAGCTTGGCGCTCGGGTTGAGCTTCTTGAGCGCCGGGTCGTTCCACTTCTTGATGTCGCCCAAGAACATCTTGGCGAGCGTCGGGCCGTCGATGACGAGTTCGCCGGGCTTGATGCCTTCGAGATTGACGACCGGCACGATGCCGCCCATCACCATCGGGAACTGGGCGAGACCGATTTCGTCGAGTTCCTTGCCCGGAAGCGGCGCGTCGGAAGCGCCGAAGGTGACGGTATTGGCCTTGATCTGCTGGATGCCGCCGCCGGAACCGATCGACTGATAGTTCAGCCCGTTACCGGTTGCCTTTTTGTAGGCGTCGGCCCATTTGGCGTAGATCGGATAGGGGAAGGTGGCGCCGGCGCCGGAAATGTCGGCGGCCTGAGCCGGAACAAAAGCAGCGGCGGCGATAAAGCCGGCGGCTGCCAATGTCGTCCAGTGTTTCACGGGGTCTCTCCATGTTGGCGGCCAAAGGCATCCGACGGGCTTGGCACCCGCAGGCTCGACC
>JBOHII010000460.1:0-3602 GCA_050725955.1 Pseudolabrys sp.
GCATTCCGCTTCACCGGCGACGTGCACGCAATGCCGGAAGGCACGGTCTGCTTTCCGAACGAACCGTTGATCCGCATCACCGCGCCGCTGCCGCAGGCGCAGTTGGTCGAATCGCGGCTGATCAACATCCTGCATTACCAGACGCTGATCGCTTCGAAGGCCGCGCGCATGGTGTTGGCTGCGCCGGGCAAGATCCTGTCCGATTTCGGCCTGCGCACCGCGCACGGCGCCGAAGCAGGACTTTATTCGGCGCGCGCCAGCTACCTCGCCGGTTTTGCCGGCGCCGCGAATGTGGTCGCCGGCGAACGCTACGGCGTGCCGATCGTCGGCACCATGGCGCATTCCTACGTCCAGGTGCATGGCGACGAGATGACCGCGTTCGAGAATTTCGCGCGGGCGCGGCCGCAAGGTGTGATCCTGCTGATCGACACCTACGATACCGAGCAAGGCGCGCGCAAAGTGGTCGAGCTCGCGCCCAAGCTCAAGGCCGATGGTATTTCGATCCGCGGCGTGCGCATCGATTCAGGCGATCTCGCCGAGCACGCGCGCAAAGTACGCGCCATTCTCGATGCCGGCGGCTTGCGCGACGTCGTTATCCTGGCGAGCGGCGGGATCAACGAGGACGTACTGCAATCCATGATCAAAACCAAGGCGCCGATCGATGGCTTCGGCATTGGCGTCAATCTGGCGGCGTCCGTCGACGTGCCGGCGCTCGATTGCGCCTACAAGCTGCAAGAATATGCCGGCAAACCGAAACGCAAATTGTCGGAAGGCAAGGCGACCTGGCCGGGCCGTAAACAGGTGTGGCGCGCCTACGATGCCGAAGGCCGCATGCGCGGCGATATATTATCGCTGGAAAGCGACCGACAGCCGGGCGAGACGCTGATCCAGCCGGTGATGCGCGCCGGCAAGCGAGTTGGGCCGGCGCCCACGCTGGCGCAAATCCGCGAGCGCGCCGCGCACGACCTTAAGCGCCTGCCCGACCCGTTGGCGCGACTGGAAAGCGGTTTCGAGTATCCGGTCCAAGTGGCGGACGCCCTCGCCACGCTCGCCAATGAGATCGACGCCAAAGCGCGGCGCTGACAGGCTGTCCCGGGCGCAGTGCAGCGCGATAGCGGTGCGCTGCGTGCTGCGCCGCGTCCGGGGCAGGTGAATTATTTCGCCGCCGCGCCCGCTTTATTCCAGCCGCGCCCGCCCTCGCCGTAGACCTCGTGGCCGGTATCGGTCACAACCACGGTGTCTTCCAGCTTGATGAAGCCGCGCGCCGGATGCAGCAGCGTGGTCTCTACCGAGATCACTTCGCCAGCCTCGAGTGGAATGTTGGCGTCGCTCGCCGGGTAACGCACCGGCCCGCGATCGGTGAGCCGCGGCGCCTCGTGGCTGACCAGGCCCATGCCGTGGGCAAGGAATTCCATGTGATTGTGGTGCTTCGACTTCGCCACCAGCGGCTCGGCAGCGGCATAGATTTCCCGTCCCATCGCACCGGCCGCGATCGGCCTCATCGCCGCCCGCTGGATAATTTCAATCTCAGCCAGCAGGTCGTTCAACTCGGCGTCGGGCTCGCCCTGAATCGCCATGCGGCAGATATCGCCGATATAGCCGTGATAGTTGCCGCCGGAGTCGATCGACATGATGTCGCCCTTCTCCCACTTCTGCTCGGAGGGCGCGCGGTTGAGGCTGGTGCCGCAAGTGATCAGGCAATATTCGAATGTGAGTCCGCGGTTGGTTTCCTCGCGGCGCAGCGCCTCGACCACCTCGGCCTTGGTCGCGCCCGGGCCATGACCGGCGATCACCGCCTGCATCGAAGCCAGCACGGCTTCCGAGGCGATCTTCAGTTTCGCCAGTTCGTCGGCGGATTTCTTCACGCGCTGGCGCTCCAACACGAAGAGCGCGTCCACCCAGTCGGCATCGGGGAACGCGGCGCGCAGGGTGAGCGAGGCGTCATAGGGCAAGAATCCGAATTCGGCGGCAATGCGTTTGGTCTTCAACCCCGCCTTGCGGACGTAGTCGCACGCCATCTGCATGGCGTCGACCGAGCCGTTCGAGCTCGTCTGCGTCACGGACGTCCATAGTGCATTATTCTGCGTTTGAAATTTTTCCAGCCGGTGGCCGAAATAGGTGGCCTTCTCCGGCTGCCCCTTCGGATAAATAAAGACAGGCAGGTAGCGGGTGACGCCGGTCGCATCCATGTAGTCGAAGAAATTGGCGCGGTGACCGCCGAGCAGATATTGCACATTGTGCTTGGACGTCGCGATCACCAAATCGATACCGGCCTCATCCATCAGCCGGTCGAGACGTTTGTGATCAAACGGAACTTTCAATCCGCTGGAATGCTGGGCACTGACGTTCATGATCGGGGCTCCCGCTGACAGAGACTGTGCCGCATAAACCGGGAGACTATGGCCAGAGTTCCCGGCTCGCAAGCCGTGCGCCGGCCACCAGCGCCTCCAATTTCGCCCACATGATGGAGGGATGCACGCGGCGGTGGAACGGGCCCTGCGCGAAACCGCAATCGGTGCCGGCAATGACGTTGTCGCGGCCGAGGATTTTCGCCAGCCGCACAATGCGTTCGGCCACCAGTTCCGGGTGCTCGACCACATTGGTGGCGTGGCTGATCACGCCGGGGATCAGCACTTGGCCGGCGCCGAGTTTGACGTCCTGCCACACCTTCCATTCGTGCTCGTGGC
Organism: Pseudolabrys sp.; assembly: GCA_050725955.1. Lineage (GTDB taxonomy): Bacteria > Pseudomonadota > Alphaproteobacteria > Rhizobiales > Xanthobacteraceae > Pseudolabrys. The sequence continues at coordinate 2,688 of JBOHII010000460.1, forward strand.
GCGGATTGGCGCCCTCAACGACATAGGCGCCGACCTTCACCTTCAGGATCAGATCGACGATGTCCTTGAGCGGGACATCGCTGACATGCGGGCCCGGCCATGAGCCCCAGCATACGTGATAGCGAATGCGCTCGGCCGGCAGGCCCTCGATCGCGTGGTTGATGATGTCCACCTGCGTGGCGAGCCAGCCACGATAGTCCGTGAAGGCCGCCGGCGGCACCATGCGGTCGTAGGTTACCGCGTTGCGCGCGTCGTCGAGTTGCACCAGGAAGCCCGCATCGATGATCATCTTGTATTCGGTGCGCATCGCTTGCGCGATTGCGGCTTGCAGATCTGCATCGCTTTTATAGAACTCGTTCTTGCGGTCGGGGATCACGCTTGCAGGCGCCGCCACCGGCAAGAATGCCTCGGCCACGCTCACGCCCTTGAGCGCAGCCTTGAAGTTGTCGATGTCGCGCTGCAGTTCGGCCTGGCCGGTGTAACTTATCGGGCCGACACAGACCGCATCGACCGTGGTGACCACGCCCTCGCGGGCATCGAGCTCGGCATAAAATTCAGGGAAGCGTTCGCGGTCGGCGCCGCGTTTAAACGGATTGGCATCCGGCTTGATCGGCAGCCGCTCGAAACCGGAAAGCCGCTCCAGCGCGTATTGCGACCAGCTGATCGATTTGCCGAATTCGCCGTCGCTCACCACGTCGATGCCGGCCTGCGCCTGCCGGCGCACCCCGGCCGCAACCGACTCGGTCAGGCATTTTGCGTAGGCCGGTATGTCGTAAGGTTTGCCGGCCTGCCTGGCGCGCAGGAATTCCTGCAGCCGTTGCGGGCGGATCAGGCTGCCGACATGGGTGGTGAGAATGCGGTCTGAGGTGCGTTGCATGGCCGCTCTATGCCCGGCAAGGCGGCGCAAGGCAATGC
>JBOHII010000461.1:0-5193 GCA_050725955.1 Pseudolabrys sp.
TACAACGTGCCGGAAGCGGCGATGCAAACGCGCGCCGTGAAAAAGGACGGCGGCTGGGTCATCAACGGCCGCAAGCAATTCATCTCCAACGGCTACGACGCCTCGCTCTACGTGGTCTACGCGAACACCAATCCCAAGGTCGGCATGTTGCAAGGCACGTCATCGTTCCTGGCGCCGCGCGAGACCAATGGATTTTCGGTGGCGCGCTGCAACGAGACGCTGGGCTGCCGCTTCATGAACAACGGCGAGATGGTGTTCGAGGACATGTTCGTGCCCGACGACCACCTGCTGGTGCAGGACTCGGCGATGGGTTCGGCCGGCGTCTATTTCCGCCCCGGCAAGATCATCCAGGCGGCCAAGAACCTCGGCGTCGGCGTGCGCGCCTTCGAGGCGACCGCCGATTATGTGCAGAACTACGTGCAGGGCGGCCGCATCCTGATCAAGCATCAGGCCATAGCGTTACGTCTGGCCGATATGGCGACCCGCATCGAAGCGGTGCGCGCGCTGCTCGACCGCGCCGCGCAGGCCGTCGACGACAACGCGCCGGAGGCCGAGACGCTGGTCAATATGGCCAAGATGTTTGCCTCGGAGGAGATCATGAAGGTCGCCCAGCACGCGGTCGAGATGCACGGCGGCAACGGAGTTATGCTCGACTTCGGTATCGAAAAGGTGCTGCGCGACGCCGTGGTGTTCCTGCACATGGACGCAACGGTCGACATTTCGAAGTTCAAGATCATCAAGAACATGTTCCCGCAGACCGCGGGAAAATACGCCGGGCCGGAGCCCTGACCATCAGCGCACCACGAACCTGAACCCAACCACCACGATCACCAGCCCGATCAGCTGCGCAACGCTCGGAACGATGCCGAGCGCCAGATACCCGATGATCATCGAAAAGCCCGGCACCAGCGCCGGGAACGTCGCCGCGCGTCCGGCGCCGAGCAGGATCACCGCCCGCGCGAACAAATAGATCGGCAACATGCCGGCGAGGATGCCCTGCACAACCACCTGCAACAGGTTCTCGTACCATCCCATCTGCAGCAGGCCGGCGTAGCCGACGAACAGCGCATGTAATGGCGCGAAAACGACGACCGATAACGCGCCGACTACCGCGATCGCGCGCACGCCGGACACCCGCCAATGCCGCAGCAGGATGCCGAAGATCGCCCAGAACAAGCCGGCAGTCGCGAACAACAGGTCGCCGCCTACGCCTTGCTTGCCGATGGTGGTGAGCGACTCGGCGCCGAACACCATGAGGCCGGCGATGATCGTCACGCCGCCAATGATACGTGGCCCCGTCAGCCGCTCGCCCAGCACCAGGGTGGCGAGGATCAGGCCCGACAACGCTGCGCAGGCGGGCTGGATGGTGGTGCCGTGGCCGAGCGGCACCAGCATGAAACCGGTATAGGCAATGATCGCCTGCGGCGGCCCCGACAGCACGCTCATCACCAGCCCGCGGCCCCAGCCGATGCCGCCGAGGTCGGCAATGCCGTGGCGCAGCACCAGCGGCATCAGCAGCAACCCGGACCAAAAGAAGCGATGCAACGCAAGATCGGCGGGCGAAAAGCCAATGGTGACTCCATGCTTGGCCGCGACAAAGCCTGCCGCCCAGCCAAGCGCCGCACCGGTGCCGCACAAAACTCCGATCAAGATGCTGGAAGACCGTGCCGCCGCAGGTTGCGTCTTTTCGTCCACGGCGATTGCTCCAGCGAATGATTCCGAACAGTATGTCCCGGATTTGATCGGGGATGGGACCCGTTTTCGGAATAGGCCATGCGCAAGGGTAAAAGGTGACTTGGGGCTGGCTGATACTCTAGGATCGCGGTTAAAGTCCATTCGCGAAATCAAAACTCAAACTTTACCGGGATGGAAAGCTCATGGCGAAGCCGCGCAAAGTCATCATTACTTGTGCCGTAACCGGCTCGATCCACACGCCCTCGATGTCGCCGCATCTGCCGGTGACCGCAGAGCAGATCGCCGACAACGCAATCGCTGCGGCCGAAGCCGGCGCGGCCATCGTCCATCTGCACGCGCGTAATCCGAAAGACGGCCGGCCCGACCAGTCGCCGGAGGCCTTCGCGCCCTTCCTCAAGGTGATCAAGCAGCGCTCCAATGTGGTGGTGAACATCACCACCGGCGGCGCGCCGACCATGACCGCGGAGGAGCGCGTACGGCCGGCAGCAACCTTCAAACCGGAAGTCGCTTCCCTCAACATGGGCACGATGAATTTCGGGCTTTACCCGATGATCCCGCGCTACAAGGGCAAATTCAAATACGATTGGGAGGAACCGTATCTCGAAGGTTCGCGCAAGGGCATGTTCAAGAACACCTTTGCCGACATCGAATACATCCTCAAGACCTGCGCGGAGAACAACACCCGCTTCGAGATCGAGTGCTACGACATCGGCCATCTTTACACGCTGCGGCACTTCCTCGACCGCGGCGTGATCAAGCCGCCGCTGTTCGTGCAATCGGTGTTCGGCATTCTCGGCGGCATCGGCGCGCACCCGGAAGACGTCATCATGATGAAGCGCACCGCCGACCGCCTGCTTGGCGACAATTATCATTGGTCGGTACTCGGAGCGGGCGCCAACCAGATGCGGGTCGCCGCGCAGGCCGCGGCCATGGGCGGCAACGTGCGGGTCGGCATGGAGGACTCGCTGTGGATCGGCGCCGGCCGGCTCGCGGAATCCAATGCCCAGCAGGTGACTCAAGTGCGCAAAATTCTCGAAGGACTCGGGCTGGAAATCGCGTCCTCCGACGAGGCGCGCGAAATCCTCTCGCTCAAGGGCGGAGACAAGGTGGCGTTCTAGACGCACCGCGTCCGTATTTCCCCCGACGGTCTAGGCACTCAATTGGAAGTGTGTAAGACTTTGCGCGCCAAAGCCTGAACGTTTCGCCATACGAAATGCCCAGCAAGGGCATCGCCAAAGGGGGAGGATATGCAATGATCGGAAAACGCTTTGCGCTGGCCGTCGCGTTGTCGACTCTGGCGCTCGTGGCCTCGCAATTTGTTTCGGCTGCTCGAGCCGACACAATCACGTTGCGGATCGCGACCGGACATCCACCGGGCGTCGTCTATGCCGGCCTGATGAAGAACTTCTTCGAGCCGGAACTGAAGAAGCGCGTGGAAGCGCGCACCAAGCACAAGATCAATTGGGTCGAGGGCTATAGCGGCTCGATCGTCAAGGTGAACGAGACGCTGCAAGGCGTCCAGAATGGCATCGTCGATATCGGCGGTTTCTGTTTCTGCTTCGAGGCCTCGCGGCTGCCGTTGCACGCCTTCCAGGTCATGCTGCCGTTCGGCACCATGGACCCCACGATCAGCCTGAAGATCGCGCAGGACGTCTACAAGCAGGTGCCGTACCTGACCGAGGTGTTCGAGAAGAAATATAATCAGAAACTTTTGGCGCACATCGCCGACGGCGGCTACAACCTCGGCACTTCGTTCGACTGGAACAAGGTCTCCGATCTCAAGGGCGTCAAGATCGCCGGCGCCGGCCTCAATCTGAACTGGCTGAAATATGCTGGCGTCACGCCGGTGCAGGGCTCGCTGCCGGAGGCCTATACCGGCATGAAGACCCACGTCTATGAAGGTTGGATCATGTTCCCGAGCGCTTGGGTCAATCTCAAGCTCTACGAGCCTGGTCCGTACTACACCATGATCGGCTTCGGCTCGATCACCTGGCACGGCCTCACCATCAACCTGGACACCTGGAAGAAGCTGCCGGCCGACGTCAAGCCGATCGTGCTCGAGGTCGCGCACGACTTCGAACAGCTAACCGGCTCCAACAACAAGGAGCGCTACGGCAGCGACGTCGAGAAGCTCAAGAAGCTGATCCACGTCAAGGTGCTTCCCGAATCGGTGCGCGAGGACTGGGCAAAGTCGCTGGCGGATTGGCCGCAGCAACATGCCGACGAGCTGGAGAAGCAGGGCCTGCCGGCGGTTCAGGTGCTCAACCTGACGCTCGCGGCCGCCGAGAAGTACGGCTACAAGTGGCCGGTGCGCTACAAGATCGTCAAGCACTAGCGCCGCTCGCCGCTTGAAATACGTCCGGTCGGAGCCGCTAGCTCCGGCCGGCCGTCTGCTCCGGTACCGAAGCGCAGCAAAGGCGCGTAAGCCCCGTGTCGATCATTCAGCTATCCGACAAAGTTTCAAAATTCATGATGGTCGTGGCGGCAGCCTGGGCCTTCGTGCTGACCTTCATCATCATCGCCGACATTACCAGCCGTACCCTGTTCAACGACCCGCTCAACGGCACACGTGAGATCGTCGCCAATTCGATCGTCATGATCGTGTTCCTGCAGGCGGGTTATGCCGTCCGCAGCCGCTCCATGCTGAGCGCCGAATTCCTGATCGACGTGTTCCCACGCCGCCTCCGCCGCGTGGTGCTCGCCTTCGGTTATCTGCTGGGCGCGGGATTTTTTCTGCTCATCATCATCGGCGGCTGGGATCTTGCCATCGCATCGTGGGTTGGTGGCGAGTTCGAAGGCGAGGGCGCTCTCCACGTCCCGTCCTGGCCGACGCGCTTCATGATCCTGATCGGCTCCGGCCTGGCGGTGATCAACTACCTGGTTCTGGCCTATCTCGACGTCTTCGGGCCGGGCGAAACGAAACATCTCGATCTGATTGGCGAGGAAAGCGGGCCGCCGCTGTAAGGCGCCGCGCGCCAGAAGGAACGATCCACCGTGTTCGATGTCAACGTTGCCATTGTGCTGGTCGTCACCCTGTTGGTGCTGGTGGCTTTCGGCGTGCATATCGCGGTCGCGCTCGGCGTTGCCAGCGCGCTCGGCCTCTATCTGGTGACCGGCAGTTTCCACGTGGTCACCAGCATGCTCGGCTCGACCGCCTATGCGGCGCTGCGCGACTACGTGTTCGCGGTCATTCCCCTGTTCATGCTGATGGGCGAGTTCATCGGCCGCTCGGGCGCGGTAACCGACGTCTACAAGGGCATCAACCGCGGTCTGAGCGGTATTCCGGGGCGGCTGGCGATCGCCACCATTCTGGGCAATGCGCTGTTTTCCTTTGTCACCGGCGTGAGCATCGCCAGCGCGGCCGCCTTCTCGCGCATTTCCTATCCGGAGATGAAGCGCCACGGCTACGACCGCGGCTTCGCGCTCGGCACGGTCGCCGGCTCGTCCTGCCTCGGCATGCTGATCCCGCCGAGCGTGCTGATGATCGTGTGGGGCATC
>JBOHII010000462.1:0-2501 GCA_050725955.1 Pseudolabrys sp.
GCTCGGGGCCCTTCATAAAGGCGTCGTAGATTCCCTTGCGCACCACCACGCCGCCCATCGGCACGCTGCCCGACGTCACGCCTTTGGCAAACGTGATCATGTCGGGCACGACGCCATAGCGCTCGGCGGCAAAGGCATGGCCGAGGCGGCCGAAGCCGGTGATGACTTCGTCGAAGATCAGCAAGATGCCATGCTTGTCGCAGATGGCGCGCAGGCGCGGCAGATAGCCGTGCGGCGGCGGTAGCACGCCGGTCGAGGCGGCGACCGGCTCGACGATCACCGCGGCGATGGTGGAAGCGTCGTGCAGCGCGACCAGGCGGTCGAGCTCGTCGGCGAGATGGATGCCCCAGACCGGCTCGCCGACGGTGAAGGCCTGCTCAGTGCGGTTATAGGTCATCGGCAGGTGATCGACGCCGGCGATCAGCGCGCCGAACTGCTTGCGGTTGGAAACGATACCGCCGACCGCGACGCCGCCGAAGCCGACGCCGTGATAGCCGCGCTCGCGCCCGATCAGCCGCACACGCGAGGCATTGCCGCGCACATTATGGAAGGCGAGCGCGATCTTGAGCGCGGTGTCGACCGCCTCCGAGCCGGAATTGCAGAAGAACACATGATCGAGATCGCCGGGCGCAAGCGAGGCGACGCGGCTCGCCAGCTCAAAGGCCTTCGGGTGCGAGAACTGGAACGCCGGCGCGTAGTCGAGTTCCGCCGCCTGGCGCTGGATTGCCTCGACGATCGGGTCGCGGTTGTGACCGGCATTGGTGCACCACAGGCCGGCGGCGCCATCGATGAGCTTGCGGCCGTCTGCGGTGAAATAGTGCATGTCCTTGGCGCGGGTGATGAGGCGCGGGCGCGCCTTGAATGCCCGGTTGGCCGTGAACGGCATCCAATAGGGTTCGAGGTCGTTGGGGACGGACGCGCTGACGGTGGTTTTTTGCGCTTGGGCCATGGGCGTAATCCTATCGGTCGTCATGCCCGGCCTTGTGCCGGGCATCCACGCCTTTTATCACTCTACACATAAAGGCGTGGATGGCCGGGACAAGCCCGGCCATGACGGTCTTAATGCCAAGACCGAACGATTTTCGTCTGATATGTAAGCCGGCGATGGCCGATAAATCGAAAAAATCGAACAAGCTGAAAGCCCGCCTGCCGCGCGGGCTTGCCGATCGCGGAGCGGCCGAGATCGCCGCCACGCGTACCATGGTGGAGGCGATTCGCACGGTGTTCGAGCGCTACGGCTTCGAGCCGGTGGAAACGCCGGCAATCGAATACACCGACGCGCTCGGCAAGTTCCTGCCCGACCAGGACCGGCCGAACGAAGGCGTGTTCTCGTTTAAGGACGACGATGAGCAGTGGCTGTCGCTGCGCTACGACTTGACCGCGCCGCTCGCGCGCTATGTAGCGGAGAATTACCAGAACCTCGCGCTGCCCTATCGCTCGTATCGCACCGGCTATGTGTACCGCAACGAGAAGCCGGGCCCGGGGCGCTTCCGCCAGTTCATGCAGTTCGATGCCGACACGGTGGGCGCGCCGACCATGGCCGCGGATGCCGAGATGTGCATGCTGGCAGCGGACACGATGGAGGCGTTGGGGATTCCGCGCGGAAGTTATGTGGTGAAGGTGAATAACAGGAAGGTGCTAGATGGCGTAATGGAATCGATTGGACTTGGTGGGGATGAAAATGCAGGTCGCAGACTAGCCGTTCTACGTGCATTCGATAAGCTTGATCGCTTTGGTCGCGAAGGCGTCAAACTATTGCTTGGCGAAGGACGCAAAGACGAAAGTGGAGACTTCACTAAGGGTGCCGGCTTAGGTGAGAGGCAGATTGAGCAAATCGATTGGGTAACTCGCTCGTTTAATCGCACAAGTCGCATTGGTGACTTTCCGGACAATATTCGCTCCGATATGCAAAAGGGTGCTTCCTCTGACAGCTTCGTCGATGACAAAGCCCTTTTTGCTGATTGGCGGGAGAATGCGGGCAGCAACTCGGTAATCGACGCCGGAATTCGCGAACTAGAAGAGATTTCCGAGCTTTACCGACAATCAGGCTATGGCACGCAACGCATTCGCGTGGACCCCTCCGTCGTCCGCGGTCTCGAATACTACACCGGCCCTGTCTTTGAAGTTGATCTGCTCATCGAAACAAAAGACGAGAAAGGCCGCCCCGTGCGCTTCGGCTCGGTCGGCGGCGGCGGGCGCTACGATGGCCTCGTCTCGCGCTTCATGGGCCAGCCGGTGCCGGCGACCGGATTTTCCATCGGCGTCTCGCGCTTGCAGGCGGCGCTCACCGCGCTCGGCAAGCTCGGCGGCAAACCCGCGGCCGGGCCGGTGCTGGTGACGGTGTTCGGCGCCGACAGCGTTGCCGCGGCGCAAGCGCTGGTCGCCAAACTTCGTGATGCGAAAATTCGCGCCGAGCTCTATCTCGGCAATCCCAAACACGGCATCGGCCAGCAGCTCAAATATGCCGACCGGCGCTCATCGCCGTGCGCCGTGATCCAGGG
>JBOHII010000463.1:0-9100 GCA_050725955.1 Pseudolabrys sp.
GCACGGCGAGCTATTTCGACGGCTGCGACCTCTCCGCGCACGGCGTGCCGGCCAATGCGCGCGAACGCGAATTGCTCAAGCCCTTTCCCGGCGTCGTGCGCCCCGACATCATGGACGGCCATTGGGCGCCGCCGGTCACCGACGGCTCGGGCCGCGACCGCGCCGGCCTGCGCCGGGCTCTCGCGCTGTTCGCGCAAGCCGGCTACGCGCTCAAGAGCACCAAGCTGGTGCACACGGCGAGCGGCCGGCTGTTCTCGTTTGAGATCCTCACCACCACGCGCGATCAGGAACGCGTCGCACTCGCCTTCGGACGCAACCTCATGCGCGCCGGCATCGACGCGCGTGTGCGCAGCGTGGACGCCACCCAGTTCGAGCGCCGTAGCGTCGCCTTCGACTTCGACATGATGCAGTACCGCTGGGAGCAATCGCTGTCGCCCGGTAACGAGCAACTGTTCTATTGGAGCACGGCGGCAGCCGATCAACAGGGCAGCCGCAACTATATGGGCGTCAAGTCGAAGGCGGTCGACGCCATGATCGCCGCCATGCTTGCCGCCGAAAGCCGCGCCGATTTCGTTTCCGCCACCCGCGCGCTCGACCGCGTGCTCTTGTCCGGCTTTTACGTGGTGCCGCTCTATTTCCCGCCCAAACAATGGATCGCGCGCTGGACACGAATCAAGCATCCCGCAAAGACTTCCCTGTTCGGCTATCTGCCCGAAACCTGGTGGCACGGGGACGCCAAATGATTCTGGGCGAGGCGGCACAAGGCGGCGACCGTTTCACGCTCGACGACCTGTTCCGTCGGGCCGGCGTGCGGCGGGCCGACGCGCTGGCGCTGATCGATCCGCCCAATGCCGCGAGCATCACCGGCGCCGCGCCGCGCACCATGACGTTCGCGCAGGCCGACCGCGCAATCTCGGCGCTTGCCGCCAGATTGCGGGCTTTGGGCCTGCCGACCGATGCCGTGGTGGCGATCCAGCTGCCCAATACCGTCGACAGTGTCATCGCGCTGCTCGGCGTGATGCGCGCACGGCTGATCGCAGCGCCGCTGCCGCTGTTGTGGCGCAAGCAGGAGATGGTGGCGGCGCTGTCGCGCACCGGCGCCAAGGCGATCGTCGCCGCGGCGCACATCGGCGCAAGCGCGCCGGCAGAGACTGCCGTGCAAGTGGCGGCCGAGCTGTTTCCGATCCGCCACATCTGCGGGTTCGGGCGCGGCCTGCCCGATGGCGTGGTGCCGCTCGACGATTGCCTTGCTCCCGGCGCGATGGATTTCTTCGCGCCACCGGCGCGGCCCGGCAATCCCGGCGCGCATGTTGCCGCCATCACTTTCGACGTCACCGGCGACGGGTTGGCCGCGGTCGCGCGCAGCCACAGCGAGCTGATCGCGGGAGGGGTCGCGGTCCATCTCGAAAGCGGCATGGCGGAGGACACGACCATCCTGTCGGCGATCCCGCCCGGTTCGTTTGCCGGCATCGCCCTCGGCATGCTGCCCTGGCTGTTGTCCGGCGGCGCGCTCGCGCTGCATCACGGCTTCGACCCGGCGGTGTTCGCCGCACAGTGCCACGCAAATGACGTTGCAAGCGTTGTCGTACCGGGACGCGCGTTGACGCCGCTTGCCAATGCCGGGCTGCTCGGCCCGCCGGTCAAAACAATTCTCGCGCTGTGGCGCGCGCCGGAACGGCTTGCCGCCGCCAAACCATGGCAAGGCGAGGCGGCGCTGGTCGATGTCGCAAGCTTCGGCGAGGTTGGCCTGCTGCCGGCGCGGCGCGGACGAGACGGCCTGGCGTTGCCGATCCCGCTGGGCGCTGTCGCCACGCCGCGCGGCGTTGCCGGCGCACGTGCGGCGATCGAAACCAGGCGCGGCAAGACCGGCACACTGACGCTGCGCGGCCCGATGGTGCCACCGCTCGCACCGGATGCGGAAGGTTTTGTCGACACCGGCTTTCCTTGCGGGCTCGCCGAGGACGGCGCGAGCCTGACCGTCACCGGTTCGCCCGCCGGCCTCAGCGCGGTCGGCTTCTATCGCTTTCGCCAGCGCGAGATCGATGCCGCGGTCGCCAGCGCCGATCCGGCCGCCGTCATCGCCGCCCTGCCCGATGCCGCGCTCGGGACGAGGCTCGCAGGCAGCGCGCGCGATCCCGCCGCCATCGCCGCCGATTTGCAGGCGCGCGGCGTCAATTCGCTCATTGCCGGCGCATTTGGCCCGCGTGGCAAGGCGAATGCGGCGTAAACTCCGGTTGTCGTTGACGGGGTATTAATCGCCCGCCGCTAGGGTTGCGTCACATCCGTAACCGCGTGCGTGCGCCCCATGTCGCTGCAAGGTCCGATGATCGTGGTCGCCGAGCGTCCGGCGACCGATCTGGTCGATGCGCTGGGCGCAGCCGGTGCTTTTCCGATCGTCGAGGCCAAATGGGCCGACGCGCCGACCGCCTTTGTCGCGGTCAAGCCGGCCGCGGTCGTGATCGCGGAACCAGGCCTGCCGCCGAGCGAGTCCGCCGCCCGCACGCTCTGCCTCCAGATCGCCACCGCCAAAGGCATTATCGTGCCGGTGATCGCGCGCGCCTATGGCGATCAGGAGGCCGCCCTCCCTCTCGCCTTGCCGGTCGACGCCGCGCTGCCGCTCGAGCGGTTGATCGCGCGCTTGCAATCGGCCATGCGCGTGCGCGCCCTGCACGCGACGGTACTGCGCCGCATCGAGATGTTCGGTGCGCAGGACGGCCGGCTGCCGCCGCTGCCGGTCGGCGACGCACTCGACGATGCGACCGTGTTGATCGCCGGCCGCGGCCCGCTTTATCCCCAACTCAGCGTGGCGATGGGCGAGCGGGTCAAGATGCTGGGCGCGCTCAGCGTGGAAACCGCCGCCAAGCACCTCAATGCGCGCGACATCGACGGCATCGTGGTGGGCGACGGCTTTTCGCCGCGGATGGTGGAGGCGTTTCTCACCGTGCTCGCGCAGGATACGCGCTTCCGCGGCATTCCGGTGGCGGTGATCGGCGAAGCGCCGCCCGAGTTCGCCGAAGCATTGCCCAATATCGATCACGTCGACGGCGATCCGGCGCGGCTCACCGCGCGCATGGTGCCGCTGGTGCGCATGCATGCCTTCGAGGCACGGCTCAAGAGGATGTTAAAGTCGCTCGACGCCGACGGCATATTCGATCCGCAAACCGGCCTGCACACGCCGGAAGCGTTCTGGCGCGAGCTCGACAAGGCGGCCACCGCGGCCGCCGACCGCGGCACGGCGCTCTCGCTCGCGCGTTTTTCCTTCGACGCGCCGCCCGAAGAACGCAGCGGAATGGACGGCGCCCGCCTGCTCGCGCGGCTGATCCGGGCCATCGATTTCGCCTGCCGCGACGACGACGGCGCGATCCTTGTCGCCTTCACGCAGACCGATCTGGCCAGCGCGCATGTCGTCGCCCGCCGCATCGCCGGCGCGCTCAAAAGCACGATGCCGCCGCAGCAAGGCCACGCCGAGATCGCCGCCCACGTGACGCTGGCGACGTTGAAACCCGGCGACACCCGCGACAGCCTGATGCTGCGCGTGCTGGCCAGACAGGTGGTTGCCGCCGAGTGATGCGATGATTAGGTTAGCTTCGTCAGGAGCAAACCGATGGCCAAACCACCGATCAACATCGACGTCATCTCCGACGTTGTCTGCCCGTGGTGCTTTATCGGCAAGCGCCGCCTGGAAAAGGCGATTGCGCTGCGGCCGGGTATCCCGGTCGAGGTGCGTTGGCACCCCTATTTCCTCAATGACTGGATCCCGCTGGAAGGCATTCCCCGCAGCGAATATCTGACCAAGAAATTCGGCTCGCCCGATCGCTACCTCGATATTGCCCAGCGCGTCTTCGCGGCGGCCGCCTCGGAAGGGCTCATTTACGCCCTCGATAAGATCAACCGGCAGCCGAACACGCGCGACGCGCACCGGCTGATCCGCTGGGCGGATAATGTCGGCCGGGCGAGCGCGATGAAGCAGCGGCTGATGGACATGTATTTCACCCAAGGCGCCGACCTGAGCAAACGCGAGACGCTGGTGCAGGCGGCCGTCGGTATCGGGATGACCGCCGCTGACGTGCGCGCGGCATTGGCGAGCGACATCGACATCGCCGAGGTCGAGCAGGAAGCGCAAGCCGCCAAGGCGGCCGGCATCGAAGGCGTGCCCTGCTTCATCTTCGACCATAAATTCGCGGTCTCGGGCGCGCAGCCGGCGGAAGCTCTCGCCGAAGCCATCGACCGCATCGAGCAGATGCCGCGCGCCGCCGCCGAATAGCGGCTTTCTCGTTGCGGCGCCTGCCGCTCCCATGTGGCGCGGCCGATTGATTTCCGGCCATCGATGCGCCAGCCTGCACGGCTTTGCCGAGGGGAGCCGGAGTGCAGGAAAGCGAGACATACGATTTCATCGTGGTCGGTGCCGGCAGCGCGGGTTGCGTTTTGGCAAACCGGCTGACGGCATCCGGACGCCACCGCGTCCTCTTGCTGGAGGCGGGTCCGCCCGACCGCAATTTCTGGATCCATATCCCGCTCGGCTACGGCAAGCTGTTCACCGACCCCCGGAATAACTGGTGCTACGCCACCGAACCGCAGCCGGGCTGTGCCGGACGTGCGGTGATCGCGCCGCGCGGCAAGGTGCTCGGCGGCTCGAGCTCAATCAACGGCATGATCTACATCCGCGGCCAAGCGGAAGACTTCAACCTGTGGCGCCAGCTCGGCAACCCCGGCTGGGGCTATGACGACGTTCTTCCCTATTTCCGCAAGGCGGAAGCAAACGAGCGCGGCGCAGACGAAATGCATGGTGGCGACGGCCCGCTCTCGGTGTCGAACCAGCGCGACCAGCATCCGCTGGCGCTCGCCTTCGTCGAGGCCGCCGTTCAGTGCGGCTATCCGCGCAATAACGACTTCAACGGCGCGACGCAGGATGGCGCCGGTCTCTACCAGACGACGACCCGCAACGGCATGCGCTGCTCGACCGCCAAGGCCTATCTGAAGCCGGCAGCTCGTCGCGCCAATCTGCGCGTCGTCACGGAGGCCTTGACCACCCGCATTCTCTTCGAGGGCCGCCGCGCCACCGGCATCGAATACAGCGTTGGCGGCGAGACGCGTACGGCGCGCGCCGCCCGCGAGGTGGTGCTGTCGTCGGGCGCCTATAATTCGCCGCAGCTCCTGCAATTGTCGGGCGTCGGACCCGCGCCGCTGCTGCAATCGTTCGGCATTCCGATCGCCGCCGACGTGCCGGGGATGGGCGAAGGCCTCAACGAACATTACTCCGGCCGCGTCGCGCTGCGCTGCCGCGAACCGATTACCATCAACGACGCCGTGAACAGCTGGAGCGGAAGCATTAAGGCAGCGCTTCGCTACGCGCTGTCACGGCATGGCGATCTCGCGGTGTCGGCCATCTCGGCCGGCTGTTTCGTCCGCGCGCATCCGCTGTCGGAAACCCCGGACGCGCAATGCTCCATCGCGCTCTATTCGGCGGATGCGATCGGCGGCGACCTGCATCCGTTTCCCGGCGTCACCGGCGTGTGCTCGCTGCTGCGGCCGGAAAGCCGCGGCTACGTGCGCATCAAGTCGGCCGATCCGCGCGCGGCCCCCGCGATCCACCCCAATTATCTCGGCACCGAACGCGACCGCGAAACCGTTGTCGCCGGGGTCAAGGCGATGCGGCGCATTTTCCGCGCCCCCGCCATGGCGCGTCATATCGCCGAGGAGATCGAGCCGGGCGAGGCTTGCGAGAACGATGACGAGCTTTTGGATTTCGTCAGGCGGCGCGGCAGCACGACCTACCATCCGGTCAGCACCTGCCGCATGGGACAAGACCCGCTCGCGGTCACCGACGAGCGCCTGCGCGTGCGCGGCTTCACCGGCCTTCGCGTGGTCGATGCGTCGATCATGCCGGCGGTCGTTTCCGGAAACACCAATGCCGCGACCATCATGATCGGGGAAAAAGGCGCCGACATGATCCTGGCGGACGCGGGCGCATAGGCAGCGCCCTATGCCGCCTTCGCTTGCTCGGCGATGCTGGCGAGCTTGCGCAGGATCGCCGCGGTGCCCTTCAGCCGGTATTCCGCCTTTTCCCAGTCGTCGAAGAAAACGAGTTGCTGGGCTTTGGCGTCCTTCGGATCGGGCCGCATGCGCACCGACGAGCCCTGCTCGCGGATGTAGGCGATCAGTCCGTCCGGATTGCCGAAGATATTGTCGCGGAACGACAGCACCACGCCCTTCGGACCGGCCTCCAGCTTCTCCACGTTGGCGCGCCGGCACAGCGCCTTGATCGCCACCACCTGCAACAGGTGCTCGACTTCGCCGGGCAGCGGACCGAAACGGTCGACCATCTCCGCCGCAAAGCTGTCGATGTCGCGCTCGTCCTCGATCTCGGCGAGGCGCCGGTAGAGCGCCAGCCGCACCGACAGGTCGGCGACGTAATCTTCCGGGATGAGCACCGGCGTGCCGATGGTGATCTGCGGCGACCAGCGGTCGGCGGCCGGCGCGCTCATGCCGGCTTTCAGGCTGAGCACCGCCTCCTCCAGCATCTGCTGATAGAGTTCGAAGCCCACCTCCTTGATGTGGCCGGATTGTTCTTCTCCGAGCAGATTGCCGGCGCCGCGAATGTCCAAATCGTGCGAAGCGAGTTGGAAACCGGCGCCCAGCGTGTCGAGCGATTGCAGGACTTTCAGGCGGCGCTCAGCCTGCGGGGTGAGCGCGCGGTTGGCCGGCAGCGTGAACAGCGCGTAGGCGCGCAGCTTGGCGCGCCCCACCCGCCCGCGCAATTGATAGAGTTGCGAAAGGCCGAACATGTCGGCGCGGTGCACGATCAGCGTGTTGGCGGTCGGAATGTCGAGGCCGGATTCGATGATGGTGGTCGACAACAGCACGTCGTATTTGCCGTCGTAGAAGGCCGTCATGATGTCATCGAGCACGGTCGGCGGCATCTGCCCGTGCGCCACGCCAATGCGCACTTCCGGCACGTGCTTGTCGAGGAAATCCTTGGCGCCGGCGAGATCCTGGATGCGCGGGCAAACGTAGAAGCCCTGTCCGCCGCGGTATTTCTCGCGCAGCAGCGCCTCGCGCACCGTCACCGGATCGAACGGCGAGACGAACGTGCGCACCGCCAGCCGGTCGACCGGCGGCGAAGCGATGATCGAGAGATCGCGCACGCCGGTGAGCGCGAGCTGCAGGGTGCGCGGGATCGGCGTCGCGGTGAGCGTGAGTACATGCACTTCCGAGCGCAGCGTCTTCAGCCGTTCCTTATGGCCGACGCCGAAATGCTGCTCTTCGTCCACGACGAGGAGCGCGAGGTCGCGGAACTTGATTGCCTTGCCGAGCAGCGCGTGGGTGCCAATGACGATGTCGACGTCGCCGGAGGCAAGTCCGGCCTTGGTGGCCGCAAGTTCGGCCGCCGGCACCAGGCGCGAAGCGCGCGCCACTTTGACCGGGAAGCCGCGAAATCTTTCGCTGAACGTCTTGAAGTGCTGGCGCGCCAGCAGTGTGGTCGGCACCACCACGGCGACCTGCCTGCCTTCGATCGCAGCGACAAAGGCGGCGCGCAGCGCGACCTCGGTCTTGCCGAAGCCGACGTCGCCGCAGATCAGCCGGTCCATCG
Source organism: Pseudolabrys sp. (assembly GCA_050725955.1). Lineage (GTDB taxonomy): Bacteria > Pseudomonadota > Alphaproteobacteria > Rhizobiales > Xanthobacteraceae > Pseudolabrys. The sequence goes on from JBOHII010000463.1 coordinate 7,592, forward strand.
GGCGACCGGTGCCGAGATCCTTGATGGTGGCGTCGATGGCGGCAAGCTGGTCGTCGGTCTCCTCATAGGGGAAGCCGGCGCAGAATTCGTCATAGGCGCCGGGCGCGGTATCGAACTTCGGCGCCTCGCGCAGCATCCGCTCGGCGGCGACCTTGATCAGTTCGCCGGCAATCTCGCGGATGCGGCTCTTCATGCGCGCCTTGCGCGCCTGCCAGTTGCCGCCGCCGAGCCGATCCAAATCGACGTGCGATTGTTCGGCGCCGTAGCGCGACAACAGGTCGACGTTTTCCACCGGCAGGAACAGTTTGGCGCCTTCGGCGTAGTGGATTTCCAGGCAGTCGTGCGGCGCCCCCGCCGCCATGATCGGCTGCAGACCGGCAAAGCGGCCGATGCCGTGGTCGACGTGCACGACGAGATCGCCGGGCGCGAGGCTGGTGGCCTCGGCGATGAAATTTTCGGCGCGGCGCATGGCGCGGCGCGGGCGCACCAGGCGGTCGCCGAGAATATCTTGCTCGCTGACGACGGCGGCATCGGCGGTTTCGAAACCGGCCTCGATGCCGAGCACGGCGAGGGCCACGGCCGGCTTGGGCAAGCGCAAAGTCTGCGGCCAGGCGCCCACGGACGTCAGATTGTGCAGCTTGTGGTCGGCGAGCACGTGGCTCATGCGCTCGCGCGCACCTTCGCTCCACAACGCGATCGCCACCCGCTTGCCAGCCGCCTGCAAGGCCAGAACGTGGTTGCTCACCGCCTCGAATACGTTGGCGCCCGGCTTGGCGCGCTCGGCCGCAAAATTGTGGCCGGCGCGCGCGCCGACGTCGATGACGCCTGCTCCCTCCGGCAACGCGAACGGCGTCAGCCGCGCCAGGGCCACCGTATCGAGCCGCGCTTTCCATTCGACTTCGCTGAGATAAAGCCGCGCCGGCGGGAGCGGCCGATAGGACGGCGTCACGCCGTCTTTCAGCGCCTCGCGGCGCGCGTCGTAATAATCGGCGATCTGCGCGAAGCGCTCGTGCGCCGCGTCTTCCGCCAAATGTTCGAGCGCGATCGCCGTGCCGGGCAGATAGTCGAGCAAGGTTTCGAGCTTGTCGTGGAACAGCGGCAGCCAGTGCTCCATGCCGGGATAGCGGCGGCCCTCGCTCACCGCCTCGTAAAGGAGATCGTCCGGCGTGGCGGCGCCGAATTCGGCGACGTAGCCGGTACGGAAGCGGCGGACGGTTTCAGTGATCAGCTGGAATTCGGCGACCGGCACCAGATCGAGCCCGCGCACCGCGCCTTCGCTGCGCTGCGTCTGCGCGTCGAACGAACGGATGGTCTCCAGCGCGTCGCCGAAGAAATCCAAACGCACCGGCATGTCCATGCCGGGCGGATAGAGATCGAGGATGCCGCCGCGCACCGCGTAATCGCCGGGTTCGCGCACGGTGGAGGCACGCACGAAACCGTTGAGCTCCAGCCATTCGACGATGCCGGCCATGCCGATGACGTTGCCGGGCGCGACCGAGAGCGCATGCG
>JBOHII010000464.1:0-2235 GCA_050725955.1 Pseudolabrys sp.
GGCCAAACCGCCGGAACCGGTTGTCGCCAAAGCGCCACCGCCGGCCGCGGTCGCCAGCAGGCCGGCCGCTCCGGTGCGCGCTCCTTTGCTGCCGCCGGCGCCGCCACCGCGAACCGCGGCCAACAGCCAGGATGACATCGACGCCATGCTGGCCAATCTCGACCCGCCGGCCGCAGCGCCGCCGGCGCCCGACGTGCTCGATCTGACCGAGTCGATGGCCGCGCCGGCGCCGGCTGCCGATTCGGAACCGGCGCCGACCTTCCGCACCATCGACGCCTCGTCCGATGTCGTATTTGCCGAGCGACCGCACGATGCGCCCCCCGAGCCGGCGCCGCCGCCTCCGCGCGCGGTCGAGGAACCGCGTCGACCCGCGGCGCCACCCGCCGCACTAGACCGCGGGCTGATCTCGAGTTCGACCATGGCGGCGGTGGACAGCGCGTTCAATTCGCTCGCCGGCACCGTCATCGGGCAAAACGCGCGCACGCTCGAGGATTTGGTGAAGGAAATGCTGCGCCCGATGCTGAAGTCCTGGCTCGACGACAATCTGCCCGGGCTGGTCGATCGCATCGTGCGGGCCGAGATCGAGCGAGTCTCGCGCGGCCGTTGACAATCCCCCGCCTAATTCTTCGCCAGCGCCTGTCGCCGCTTAAGTCGATTGGCGAACAACAGGCCGAGCGCCAATAGCACCACGGCCGCGAGCAGAAACTGCGGCACCGCCGTAAAGCGGTCGAACAGCACGCCGCCGCCGGCGACGCCGACGGTCTGTCCGAGATAGAGCGCGGAGGAAAACAACGCGACCGCGGTGCCGCGCGCCTCCGGCGTCATCTGGGTGGCATTGGTCTGCAGCGTATTGTGCAGCATGTAGAAGCCGAGGCCGGTGGCGGTGATGGCTGCCGGCGCGATCCAGTAGACCGGCTCAAATGCAAGCACGATATAGCCGGTCGCCAGCAGCGCGCCGCCGCCAGCAGCGATGCCGATCGGGCCGAGACGGTTGAACAGCACGCGCACCGAAAGGCTGTAGATCAAGCCGCCGATCGCGAAAGTGCCGACGAACAGGCCGACCAGCGCGAAATTCAAGCCGAAGCGCAAATGCAGGTCGGCGCCGACATAGGTAAAGGCGCCGTACATGGCGCCGCTTTCGATGAAGGCGATCGCGATGACCGCGCGCGCCCAAGGGTTGCTCAGCACGGCAGAATAATCGGCAGCCAGGCCGCGCGAGCGCTGCGCCGGCGCACCGGTCGCGTGGGTAACTGGGTTGCGCCAGAGCTCATAGAACAGTCCGGCGGCCGCGAGCCCGAGCAGCGCGGCCAGGATGAAGAACACGTTGCGCCAGCCGAAAAAATCGCCGAGCACGCCGCCGGCGGCCTGGCCGAACAATTGCCCGAGAATTTGCCCCGAAAGAAAGCGGCCGATCACCTGCTGGCGGCGCTCGTAGGGGATGACGTCGCCGACAAAGGCGAGCGCAAACGGGATAATCCAGCCGGTGGCGAGCCCGCAGGCCAGCCGCGCCGCGACCAGCACCGGCAATGACGGTGCCAGTCCGCAGGCCACCACCGTCAGCGTCGAAACGGCGGCGGCAATGGCGACGCAGAGATATTTGCCGAAGCGGTCGCCGATCGGGCCGATGACAAGCTGCACCGAGCCATGCGCCAGCAGGTAGAAGGTGACGATGACCGAGGTCGCGCCGACCGTAACATGAAGATCGGCGGCGATCTGCGGCAGCAGCGAATCGGTCGAGCGCACCATGGCTTGGGCGGCGAAGGAGGCGAGCGCCAGCAGCGTAATGGCGCTGGTGGCGCTGCCGCGCAGTGGACTTGGGGATTCCGGCAAAGTTGACACTCGGTGGCGTGGCGGGCTTTCTAGCGCGCCAAAGTGGACAAGCAAAACGACAATGATCGATAAGACCTATCAGCCTGGCGAGGTCGAGGGCCGCATTTACCGGACGTGGGAAGAGGCGGGCGCTTTCAAGGCCGGCCAGCCCGAGCGCGCCCAGGCCGAGCCCTACTGTATCGTCATTCCGCCGCCCAACGTCACCGGCTCATTGCATATTGGCCATGCGCTCAACAACACGCTGCAGGACATCCTCGCCCGCTTCGAACGCATGCGCGGCAAGGACGTGCTGTGGCAGCCGGGCACCGATCACGCCGGCATCGCCACCCAGATGGTGGTCGAGCGCCAGCTCGCGGACTCCGGCGCCACCCGCCGGAGCTTGGGCCGCGAGGCGTTCGTGCGCCG
>JBOHII010000465.1:0-5425 GCA_050725955.1 Pseudolabrys sp.
CCGCTCAATGAGCCGCTGTTGGCGCTCGACGAGGCGCGCGCGCTCGGCGCCGCGGGTGAAATGGTGTTTCTTGGCCTACTCGGCGGCACACCGCGGTTTGGGTACGGCCTGGCGCCGGCAACCGCAGAAGCGTTGAAAAACGATGAGCGCTATCTGGTCACCGACCTGCGCTCGATCGCGGTGCAGGGGCTGGTCGACGCCGAGCATCTGCCGCCGATCGCGGAGGCCAAGGCGGTGCTGCAATGGCACGCCCGTCATCGCTTTTGCCCGAACTGCGGGGCGCCGACCGAATCGGTCATGGCCGGCTGGCGCCGCGATTGCGCGGCATGCAAAGCGCAACATTTCCCGCGCACCGATCCGGTGGTCATCATGCTGGCGGTCGACGGCGAGCGCTGCCTGCTCGGCCGTTCCCCGCGTTTCGTGCCGACCATGTGGTCGTGCCTTGCCGGCTTCGTCGAGCCGGGCGAGGCAATCGAGGACGCGGTGCGGCGGGAAACGCGCGAGGAAGCCGGCATCGCCTGCGGCAAAGTGGTTTACTTCGACTCGCAGCCTTGGCCGTTCCCGTCGTCGCTGATGATCGGCTGCCACGCGCAGGCGCTCTCCCGCGACATCGTCGTGGACCGCACGGAACTCGAGGACGCGCGCTGGTTTAACAAGACGGAGATCGAGTCCATGCTGCTGCGCCGCCACCCGGAAAGCCTGACTACGCCGCCGCCGGTGGCGATTGCGCACCACATCATCCGCGCCTGGCTGGAGAACGAGATCGACTTTGACTGAGAACGCGCCGGCAAGGAAAGCGCCGAAAATCTTGTGCGCCGGCATCGCCGTGCAGGATATCGTCATGCGCGTCGAGAATTTTCCCGCGCCCGGCATGAAGGTTTCGTCATCCGATTTCATCGTCACGGGCGGCGGCTGTGCGGCCAATGCCGCGGTCGCCATCGCGCGCCTTGGAGGGCGCATCGCCTTTGCCGGTCCGCTTGGCGGGGCCGACGACCCAGTCAGCAACCGCATCCTCGCCGACCTCGCCAAGGAAGGCATCGATTGCAGCGGAGTGGCGCGAGTAAAAGACGGCACCGCCTCGGTGTCGCTGATCCTGCTCGACGCCGAGGGCGAAAAAACGATTGCGACGCGGCGCGGCGTCAATCTCGGAAAGGTGATGCCGGCCGACCCCGACAAACTCGCGGCGGACGCCGACGCCGTGCTGGTCGACAACCGGTTTCCGGAATTCGCGATGGCGGTGTGCCGCGCCGCGCAGGCGCGCAAGATTCCGATCGTCGTCGATCTCGATCAGGCGAGCACGCCGGACGATCCGCTGCTCACGCTTGGAACCCATGTGGTGTCATCGGCGGAAGCCCTGCACGGCACCACCGGCTTGAAGGATTACGGCGCCGGCTTGCAGCGCCTGGCCGAGCATGTCCCCGGCTTCCTCGCCATCACTGACGGACCCAACGGCGTCTATTGGCGCGACAAAGGCGCCTTGCGTCACATGCCGGCGTTCAAGGTCAAGGCGATCGATTCGCTCGGCGCCGGTGATGCCTTCCACGGCGGCTTCACGCTGGCGCTTGCCGAAGGCCGCACGATTGACGACGCGCTGCGCTTTGCCAGCGCCACCGCCGCACTTAAATGCACGCATTTCGGCGGCGGCGCCGGTGCGGCGCGGCGCAGCGAGGTCGAGGAATTTTTGCAAAAAAATTGACGCGATTATTTCTTCGACGGACAGGGCGCGCCGCAGGGCGCGCAGGCGCCGGCGAAATCCTCCGGCGAGACGGCGCGGCCGCTCGACGGGCTGACCAAGTGATTGCTGACCACCGCGATCATACCGAGCAGCACAACGGCAATGTAGACCTTGCGCATCGGGCTTAGTTTCCTTTGCGCACGATCTTGCCCGACCTTGCTTCGCCCGCCGAAGCGGGCTTCGCGAAGGCGGGAAACCGGTTCCCACTTTTCGGGATCATGCGCTACTCCTTCGACAGGCCGAACAGCGGGCGCAGGCGGATGCCGATCATGCAGCCTGGGAGCGCCGCGGCAAACCAGATCCAGCCGTGCAGCGAGCCGGAGGCGACGCCGCCGACAAAGGCGCCGATATTGCAGCCGAATCCGAGGCGCGCGCCCCAGCCCATCAGCAGACCGCCGATTCCCGCCGCAAGCAGCGATTTCACCGGTGGCCAGGCGGTGGCGGCAAACGGCTTGCTCGCCGCGGCCGCCGCCATGGCGCCGAACAGCATGCCGAAATCCGTGAGGCTCGATGTGTCGGTGAGCACGGATTGGGCCAGCGCGTGCTTGGGTCCCGGCCATTGCCAGAACGCGGCATGCGAAAAGTCATAGCCGAGCGCGCTCGCGATTTTGGCGCCCCACACCGTAAAGCCGAAAGTCACGCTCCACGGATGCCCGCCGGCAACAAACACGAAGATGCACAAAAGCCCGATGATAATGCCGCCGACGATGTAATTGCGCGAAGGCACGTAGTTGGCGCCGCGCCGGCGTGCGACCGCGACGATGAGGGCGGCGGCGAGTGCGATGCTGGCGAGTGTGGCCGCGAGCCCGCCCCAGGGGCCGAGATAATCCGACGCCAGTACCGGGTCGACGCCGCCGAGCGCCAGAAACGCAGGCAGCGACAGGCTGCCGAAGACGCTGCCGACGATAAAGAACAACAGCGCAACCAGCATGCGGCCGGAACCGCCGCCGGCGGTGTAGAGCGTGCCGGAACCGCAGCCATTGGCGAGCTGCATGCCGATGCCGAACGTGAAAGCGCCGAGCAGCAGCGATACGCCGAGCGGCGCGATGGCGCCGCCAAAATTCTTCGCCAGCGCTGCGACCGGCACCACGGCGATTGCTGCGACCGCGATCACGATCAGCCCGCCGATAAGCCCGCCCGCCTCCCCGCGCGTGAGAAAGCGCCGCCACGACGCGGTGTAGCTGAATTCGGCTTTCAGGAAAGCCACGCCGAGACCGAAGCCGCCCAGGATCAGCGCCGCCGACCACGGCTGCCCGTCCAGCAGTACCAATGCAATCAGGACGGAGGTGGCCGCCAGCGCGAGGCCAAGGAAAAGGCGGTCGATGCCGACGCCCGCGCGCGTATCGGGCGCGCTCAACGCTGCCGTGGACATGGGAACTCCGCGATGCCTCGGATATTCAGGAACCGAGCCCGAATTTCTTCTTCAGATCGTCCCATTTCGTGCGCGTGGATTCAACCGGCCGGCCGGCATTGCTGGTCCACTCCACCATGGAGCCGGCATAGAGCCGCGTGTTCTTGCGGCCGAGCAATTCGTGCAGCACGAACCAGTCGGTCGCCGCCCAGTGGCCGGTGTTGCAATAGGCGACGGTGGCTCCAGCGGGCAGTTCGCCGGCCACGGCCGCGAGTTCGGCCTTCGGCTTGAGCTTGTTGGCCGCCGCGTCGTAGAATCGCGCACTGTCAACGCTGCGCGCGCCGGGAATGTGGCCGTAAGCCTGCGCCGCGGGCGCTTTCTCCTTGCCGAGGAAGAACGAAATCGGCCGCGCATCGACCAGTGTCGCGCCGCCGCTTTGCTCGATCTTCTCGACCTCGGGCGCGCGCGCCAGAATGCTGTTGTCGAGCGTGGCGGTAAAGATCGCCGGCGAAGGCGCCTGCGGCCCGGTGGCAAGCGGAAGGCCCGCCTCCTTCCAGGCGGCGAGACCGCCGTCGAGAATCGAGACGTTCACGACGCCAGAATATTTCAGCGTCCAATAAGTGCGCGCGGCGGACCCGAAATCGAGCACGTTCACACCGGCCGGCACCACGACAACGTGGCTGTTCTCGTCGATGCCGAGATCGCCGATCAGTTTTTCCAGTTCGGGGGTGGTCGGGACCATGAACGGGACATTGTTGCGGGTGACCCGCCAGCCGGCCTTGTCGTAGTCGCTGTGCACGGCGCCCGGGATGTGTCCCAGCGCAAAGGTCTCCGGTTTGCTGCCGTCGATGGCCGAGCGGATGTCGAGCACCACGAGGCCGGCGTCGCGCAAATGCGCGTTGAGCCAGGCGGGGCTCACCAGTGGCTGCGTGTCGGCAGCCATGGCCGGCGCGGCGACCATCAGCGCGAACGCCAGGGCCGCTAGCCGCAGCGGCGTTGTGATGCCGGTGGTGAAGAAGTTTTTCATGGTCGTTAGTCCGGTCGAAATGACATTACGGAAGCGGTGAGAGATTGCGCTTGAAATAGAATATTTTTCTATGTAAATACAGATGTGCCGCTAAAATAAGAATATTATTCCAATTGGGGTTGGCGATTTAGGACAACGGTTCCAAGTTCCGAAGGAAACAGAGAATGGACGCCATCGACCGCAAGATCCTCGCCGTGGTGCAGGAGGACGCTTCACTCTCGGTCGCCGAGATCGGCCAGCGCGTCGGCCTGTCGTCGACGCCGTGCTGGAAGCGATTGCAGCGGCTGGAAGCCGACGGGGTGATCCTGCGCCGCGTCGCGCTGATCGATCCGGAGAAGATTGGCCTCGGCATCACCGTGTTCGTTTCGATTGAGACCGGCGACCATTCGCAGGACTGGCTGAAGCGTTTCGCCGAGGTTGTCGGCGCCATGCCCGAGGTGATGGAATTCTACCGCATGGCCGGCGACGTCGATTACATGCTGCGCGTCGTCGTGCACGACATGCCGAGCTATGACACTTTCTACAAGAAGCTGATCGCGACCGTGCCGCTGAAGAACGTCACTTCGCGCTTCGCCATGGAGCGGATCAAATCGACCACCGTGCTGCCGATCGTGGCGACCCAGTAGGCGGCACTATCATTCGCATCATTGGCGCTTTCCGCGGCGGTCGAAAATATGTCTTATCTGCCGCTAGCCACATTATCCGCATGCGGACCCCGGTTTAGATTTTTCGGCAAATGAGAATTCGCCCCGGTGCAAAGGCGATGGTGACCGGCGCCGGATCGGGCATTGGCCGGTGCATTGCATTGGCGCTCGCCGACGAAGGCGCCGATCTTTGCCTCATCGACATCAACGAAGAAACGCTGCAAGCGACAGCGCAAGAAGCAAGACGCCGTGGCGTCGGGGTGGCGAGCAAAATCTGCGATCTATCGCAGCCTGAAGAGATCAGCGCGGCAAAGGATTTTGTTTTGTCCAGCTGGGATCATCTCAACATTCTCGTCAATTGCGCGGGCATCGCCCATTACGGCGCGACCGAGGCGATGACGGACGAACAGTGGAACCGCGTATTGTCGGTGAATCTGTTGGCGCCCGTTCGGCTGGTGCGAATGTTGCTCCCGATTTTGATCGCGCAGGAGGAAGCCCATATCGTCAATGTCTGCAGTATTTTCGGTCTGGCAGCGGCGCCACGGTTCGCAGCCTACCAGACGAGCAAATTCGCCTTGGTTGGATTTAGCATGGCGATGCGCGCCGAATACGGCCGCCCGGGATTCGGCGTTACGGCTCTTTGTCCGGGATTTGTGCAAACGCCGATG
>JBOHII010000466.1:0-8980 GCA_050725955.1 Pseudolabrys sp.
GGTCGCCGGACGTGAGCACGTCCGGGATCGGCTCACCCTCGAACACCGGCGGCCTGGTGTATTGCGGATATTCCAGGAGCCCGTCGGCAAAGCTCTCTTCGGCGGCGGAGGCCTCCTTGCCCATGACGCCGGGGAGCAGCCGCACGCAGGCATCGAGCAATGCAAGCGCCGCGATTTCGCCGCCGGACAGCACGAAATCGCCGAGCGAAACTTCCTCGAGTTTACGCGCCGCGATCAGCCGCTCGTCTACGCCTTCGAAACGCGCGCAAACGATGACGACGCCTAGTCCGGCGGCCAGGCTTGCGGCACGGGCTTGCGTCAGCGGCCTGCCGCGCGGGCTCATCAGCAGGCGCGGGCGCTGGTCGTGCGGCACGGTGTCGAGCGCGCGCGCTAGCACGTCGGCCTTCATCACCATGCCCGGGCCGCCGCCGGCCGGCGTGTCATCGACGGTGCGGTGTTTGTCGGTCGCCGCGTCGCGAATGTCGTGGGTGTCGAGCGACCAGATGCCGGCGCCAAGCGCCTTGCCGGCGAGGCTCAGCGCCAGCGGACCGGGGAACATCTCGGGGAATATGGTCAGTACGCTTGCGCGCCACATCGTCAATCTTCTTCCTTCGCCTCGATCACGGCTGGCAATACCACCACGATGCGTCCCGCCGCGAGATCGATGGTCGGCACCGTCGTCTCGTTAAACGGCAGCAACAACGGCTCGCCTTCAGCCGGCGCGATCTCGATCAGATCGCCGGCGCCAAAATTGTGGACAGCCGTGACGGTGCCGAGTGCGGCGCCGGTTTCGCTCACCGCCGCCAGGCCGACGAGGTCGGCATGGTAGAACGTGTCGGCGTCTTCGATCGGCGGCAGGCGGTCGCGCGGCACGAAAAGATCGGTGTTGCGCAATTGCTCCGCCGCGTCGCGATCTGCAATGCCGGCGATGCGCGCGACCAGATGGTCCTTGGCCGGCCGCGCCGCCTCGATTTCGAAACGCCGCGCGCCGTCCTCGGTTTCCAGCGGGCCGTATTGCGCGACCGCCATCGGGTCCTCGGTGAACGACCACAACTTCACCTCACCGCGAATGCCGTGCGCGGCACCGATACGGGCGACGCGGATTCTATCCGACCTCATGGTGAGGAGCGTCGCGCAGCGACGCCGCTCCTTTCTTCCCTCTCCCCTTGTGGGAGAGGGTGCCCGAGCGAAGCGAGGGCGGGTGAGGGGCTACGGACCATCGATAGTTTGTAACCCCTCACCCGGCTCGTGCTCGCTATTGCTCCGCACTCGCCACCCTCTCCCACCAGGGGAGAGGGGGAAGACGTGCTCGCTGCAGGCTCGTCTCATGGTCGTGCTGCGATCAGCTCGCCGCCGGCGCCTTGTCCGCGGCAGCCTTGTCCGCGGCGGCCTTGGCAGTTGCGGCGGTCTTGGCGGCGGCGTCGCTCGTTTCCTTGGCCTTGGCGGCTTCCTCTTCCTTGGCCTTGCGTTCCTTGCGCGGCACCGCCTTTTCCGGATTGTTGCGCTTCTCGCGCTTGACGATGCCGGCGGCGTCGAGGAAGCGCGTCACGCGGTCGGACGGCTGCGCGCCCTTCTTCATCCAGGCCTGCACCTTGTCGAGGTCGAGCTTGAGCCGCTCGGTCTTTTCCTTCGGCAGCAGCGGATTGAAGAAGCCGAGCCGCTCGATGAAGCGGCCGTCGCGGGGCGAGCGACTGTCGGCGACGACGATGTGATAGACCGGCCGCTTCTTGGTTCCGGCACGGGCCATGCGGATGACGAGAGACATTTCAGGTTTTCCTTTCAGACGATGCGGTCATTCCGGGGCGCGGGCGCAGCACGCGAACCCGGAATCCAGAAGCAAGCGCCGCGGTTGCATCTGGATTCCGGGTCCACGCGCTTTCGCGCGTGTCCCGGAATGACGGGTGAGAGTATCGTTTCATTTCTTTTTCCCGAGACCGGGCAAGCCCGGCAATCCAGGAAACTTTCCGCCCAGCCCCGGCAGACCGGGCGTGCCGGGGAAATTGGTTGGCAGGCCTTTGGGCAGCGTCGGCACGGTCGGCGGCAGGCCGGGCATACCCGGCGGCAATTGCCCGCCCGGCACTTTCTTGGCGAGTTCCGCCATCTGCTCCGGCGACGGCATGGCGGAGCCGAAGCCCATCGCCTGCGCCAGGCCGGCGAGCGGGCCGCGCTTGCCTGAGCCCATCATCTTCATCATGTCCGACATGCCGCGATGCATTTTCAGCAGCTTGTTGATCTGTTCGGGCGAGGTGCCGGAGCCGGCGGCAATGCGCTTCTTGCGGCTGGCCTTGAGAATGTCGGGGTTGCGCCGCTCGCGCGGCGTCATCGAATCGATGATCGCCACCTGACGCTTGAGCACGCTTTCGTCGAGACCGGCGTTGGCGATCTGGTTCTTCATCTTGGCGATACCGGGCATCATGCCCATCAGGCTGCCGATACCGCCCATCGATTGCATCTGCGTGAGCTGCTCGCGCATGTCGGCAAGATCGAACTGGCCCTTGCGCATCTTCTCGGCGGCACGCATCGCCTTCTCGGCGTCGATATTGGCGGTGGCTTTTTCCACCAGCGCAACGATGTCGCCCATGCCGAGGATGCGGCCGGCGATGCGCGCGGGGTCGAATTCCTCCAGCGCATCGAGCTTCTCGCCGGTGCCGATCAACTTGATCGGCTTGGCGGTGACCGCGCGCTTGGACAGCGCGGCGCCGCCGCGGCCGTCGCCGTCGACGCGGGTGAGCACGATGCCGGTCAAGCCGACGCGCTCGTCGAAGGCGCGCGCGAGATTGACCGCGTCCTGGCCGGTGAGCGCATCCGCCACCAGCAGCACCTCGTGCGGATTCGCGGCGCGTTTGACCTCGGCCGCCTCGCTCATCATGACGTCGTCGAGCGTGGTGCGGCCGGCGGTATCGAGCAGCACTACGTCGTAGCCGCCGAGGTGGGCGGCTTCCAACGCGCGCTTGGAGATTTGCGGCGGCTGCTGGCCCTCGACCACCGGCAGCGTGTCGATGCCGGCCTCGCGGCCGAGCACGGCGAGCTGTTCCATGGCGGCCGGCCGGCGCACGTCGAGCGAGGCCATCAGCACTTTCTTCTTCTGCCGGTCGCTGAGGCGGCGGGCGAGTTTCGCGGTTGTGGTCGTTTTGCCGGAGCCTTGCAGGCCGACCATCATGATGGCGACCGGTGGCGCCGCGGCAAGATCGATGCCTTTGTCACCACTTTGGCTGTCGCCGCCGAGTGTCGCCACGAGCTGATCGTGCACGATCTTGACGACCATCTGGCCGGGGGTCACCGACTTCATCACCTCGACACCGACCGCCTGCTGCTTGACGCTGTCGGTGAAGGCGCGCGCCACGTCGAGTGCGACGTCGGCGTCCAGCAGCGCGCGGCGTACCTCGCGCAACGCCGCCTCGACGTCGGCTTCGGAAAGCGCGCCGCGGCGGGTGAGGCGGTCGAGAATGCCGCCGAGCCTTTCCGACAGTGTGTCGAACAACGATTAGCCTCTTAAGTACGGCCTTCCCTTGGGGACGCCTATGCTGCAAACACCTCTGCGCCCGAGGGCGCATTGCGCTGTCGGGCGGGGGCCTCCGGCCTCTGCAAGGACCGGGCGGCGGAGCTGGAATTTCACGTCTTTAGTAAAAGCGGGCGGAACCTAGGGTCGGGCTGCGGCCAAGTCAAGGCGGCCATTTACGACGTCAATTCGTAGCTGACCGTCACCACCGCCCGCAGCGTCTGCTCGCCCGGCGCGATTGGGATCGCCGCGCTGGCGCGTAACATCGGCTGGAACGGCCGCGCCGGCGGTGCGGCGCCTTCCTCCGAGATCGCCAGCACCCGCCCGACCTTCATGCCGGCGGCATTGGCGTAAAGCTCGGCCTTGCGATGGGCATCGGCGACAGCTTCCTTGCGCGCCGTGTCGAGCAGCTTGCTCTGTTCCGATACAACGAACTCGATACCCGACATCTCGTTGGCGCCGGCCGCAATGGCGCGGTCGAGCACCGCCGGCAATTTGTCGATGTCGCGAAGCTTGACCGTGATCTGATTATTCACCTGAAAGCCGGTCAGGCGGGCGGCACCGCTCTTGTTCGGGTCGTATTGCGGTTGCAGCGACAGCGACGAGGTCTGCACATCCTTGTCGGCGACGCCGGTTTCCTTGATCGCCGCCAGCACGCCGGTCATCTGCTTGGCGTTGGCGTCGCTCGCCGCCCGCGCGGTCTTGCCCTGGCTGGTAACGCCGATGCGGATCACCGCGGCATCGGGCGTCGCCGTTACGGTCGCCTCGCCGGTGACCGTCACCAGCCTATCGATTTTCTCGGCGGCATTGGCCGGCGGCAGCCCGAGCGCCGCGGCGGCGACAAGCAAAGCACAGATTATAACGCGCGGCATGGGCATTGCTATTTCACCGTCATTTGATCGGCACGAACACGGTGACCACGAGATTGTCCGCATTCGCCTTCACCGGATCGGAAGCGTATTGCTCGATGAACACATCCTTCGCCTCGAGATGTTTGTCGTCGAGATAATTCGTAATCGCCTCATACGTCGAATCCATGGCGTCATAGGAACCGCGATGGACGAATTTGAGCGCCCTGCCGGACGGCGCCGGGCCGACGGCGATGTCGCCTTTCGGCGGATTGTCCGGCGCCACCGCGATCGGCACGGCGGCTTCGAAGTCAAAGCCGGTGTCGTCGGTCTCGGTATAAATGGTCATGGCCGCGCCGTCCGGCCTGATGCCCTGCTTGTCCATGTATTCCTTGAGCGACTTGAATGCGTCGACGAGCGTGTCGAATGCAGCGTCCCAGTTGCTGTGGCCCTTCAGGTAGACAATGGTGCGCTCCGGCAGCGTCACGTCCTCGCCGTAGGCGTCGCCCGGTTGCAGCGGCGCCGGCGCGCCGAGCCCCGGCGGCGGTTTTTGCGCCGAGGCCGCTCCAGCGCCGAGCGCGAATGCCAAAGCCAGCAACAAGGGCGCTGCCTGGCGCAGGCGCGACATCAGAGTTCTCCGTCGGGGGCGCGGCGATCCGGCCGATTTACCGCATTCTATCATAGGCCACTGGCCTTCCGTCGTTTATTCGCCATATAAACCGCTGTGCCAGCGGGGCATAGGCCCAGAGCTGCGAAATCAAAGGCGATCCATTGGGCGCGCTCGCCAACCAATCTTTCGTGAAGATGAACGGTATCGGCAACGAAATCGTCGTGGTCGATCTGCGCGGGCGCGCGGCGGAGATCGAGCCGGAGGAGGCGCGCGCCGCCGCGGCTCCCGCCGGCGCGCCGTACGATCAGTTGATGGCGCTCTATCCGCCGCGCACCCCGGGCACCGAAGCGTTCATTCGTGTCTACAACAATGACGGCTCGGAAGCCGGCGCCTGCGGCAACGGCATGCGTTGCGTCGCCGACCTGGTGTCGAAAGAAAACGGCAAGAGCGCGCTCACCTTCGAGACCAATGCCGGCATCCTCAATTGCTGGAAAGGTGCCGACGGCTTGTTCACGGTGGACATGGGGCCGCCGCGCTTCAAGTGGAACGAGATTCCGCTGGCCGAGGAGTTCCGCGACACCCGCGCCATCGAATTGCAGATCGGGCCGATCGACAAGCCGGTGCTGCATTCGCCGGCGGTGGTGAATGTGGGCAATCCGCACGCCATCTTCTGGGTCGACGACGTGAATGCCTATGACCTCGCGCGCTTCGGTCCGCTGTTGGAGAATCACCCGATCTTCCCCGAGCGTGCCAACATCACGCTCGCGCATATCGTGTCGCGCAACGCAATCGTGATCCGCACCTGGGAGCGCGGCGCCGGCCTCACCAAGGCCTGCGGCTCGGCGGCCTGTGCCGCCGCGGTCGCCGCGGCGCGGCTCAAGCGCACCAACCGCAAAGTGAAAGTCACACTGCCGGGTGGCGAACTAACCATCGATTGGCGCGAGAGCGACGACCACGTGCTGATGACCGGGCCGGTGCAATTCGAATTCGCCGGTACGTTCGATCCGGCATTGTTCAAGGCGGGCGTCGCATGAGTGTGGACGTCGTCACTTTCGGTTGCCGGCTCAACATTACCGAGTCGGAGGCAATCCGGCACGCGGCGCACGGGCTCAAAGATACCGTGGCGATCAACACCTGCGCGGTGACGGCGGAAGCGGTGCGTCAGGCGCGCCAGAACATTCGGCGGATCAAGCGCGAGCGCCCCGAAACACGCATCGTGGTGACCGGCTGCGCGGCGCAAACCGAGCCGGGCACATTCGCGGCGATGCCCGAAGTCGATCGCGTCATCGGCAACGAGGAAAAACTCGACCCGCGCGCGTGGGCGGGCGACGGCCGGCGTGTCGCCGTCGGCGACATCATGGCGGTGAAGCGCCACGCCGCGCCCGTCGTCGAGCGCATCGAGGGCCATACCCGCGCGTTCCTGCAAGTGCAGAACGGCTGCGACCACCGCTGCACCTTCTGCATCATCCCGTTCGGCCGCGGCAATTCGCGTTCGCTGCCGGGCGAGGCTTGCGTAGGACAGGCGCGCCGGCTCGCCGCGCGCGGCTATCGCGAGCTGGTGCTCACCGGCGTCGATATCACCGGCTACGAAAGCGGCGGCGCGAGGTTGGGCGCGCTGGTCAAGCGCATCTTGAAGGACGTGCCTGAGATCAAGCGGCTGCGGCTATCCTCGATCGACTCGGTCGAGACCTATGACGATCTCATCGACGCGTTAGCCAACGAGCCGAGGCTGATGCCGCATTTGCATCTGTCGTTGCAGGCCGGCGACGACCTCATCCTCAAGCGGATGAAGCGACGCCACGGCCGTGCCGACGCGATTGCATTTTGTCAGCAGGTGCGCCGGCTGCGG
This sequence comes from Pseudolabrys sp., assembly GCA_050725955.1. Taxonomy (GTDB): domain Bacteria; phylum Pseudomonadota; class Alphaproteobacteria; order Rhizobiales; family Xanthobacteraceae; genus Pseudolabrys. The sequence goes on from JBOHII010000466.1 coordinate 6,807, forward strand.
CCAGACGTGGTGTTCGGCGCCGACTTCATCGCCGGCTTTCCGACCGAGACCGAAGCGATGTTCGCGCGCTCGCTCGATCTGGTGGATGAATGCGGGCTCACGCAACTGCACGTGTTTCCGTTCTCGGCGCGGCCCGGCACGCCGGCCGCCCGCATGCCGCAACTCGATCGCGCCGTGGTCAAAGAGCGCGCCCGGCGTCTGCGCGAAAAGGGCGAGGCGGCATTGCACGCGCATCTCGAGAGCCAAGTGGGTCGCCGGCGCAGCGTTTTGGCCGAGCGCGGCGGCGTCGGCCACACCGAGCAATTCACGGCCGTGAAGCTTTCGGCGCCGCTGGCGCCCGGTACTATACTTGATCTCGCAATTGTGGGGCACGACGGCCGTCAGTTGCTGGCTGCCTAGGGGAGCATGGCATGAGCGCGGGCGATCACCTGGTGACGACCATCGAGCAGCTTGAATCGCTCTATGGCGAGAAAAATCCCAATTCGATCGTCAAGGAGATCGATCATATCAATGGCAGCTACCGCAAATTGATCGAAGCGGCGCCGTTCGTGGCGGTGGCGACCGCCGGGCCGGAAGGGCTCGATTGCTCGCCCAAAGGCGACGCGCGCGGCTTCGTGCGCATCCTCGACGACAAGACCATCGCGATTCCAGACCGGCCCGGCAACAATCGGCTCGACGGCTTCCGCAATATCGTGCGCGACCCGCGCATCGCGCTGCTGTTTCTCATTCCGGGCGTCGGCGAGACATTGCGCGTCAACGGCCGCGCGTCCATTTCGATCGATTCCGATCTGATGCAAAGCTTCGCGGTCAACGGCAAGCTGCCGCGCTGCGTGCTGATCGTTCACGTCGAGACGGCTTATTTCCATTGTTCGAAGGCTATCGTGCGCTCGAAGCTGTGGGACGAAGCAACCAAGATCGAGCGCAGCAGTCTGCCGTCCACCGGCACCATCGTGGCGGAATTGAGCCAGGGCAAACTCGGTGGCGAAAAATACGACCGCGAGGCGCCGGAGAAGATCAAGGCACAGTTGTATTAAAAATTCCGTTCGTCCCCGCGAAAGCGGGGACCTAGGGGCTCGGATGACTACCGTAGAATTCGTTGCTCTGGATTCCCGCTTGCGCGGGAATGAACGGAATTTTGCCGCTAACCTTCGCCCTGCCACCCGCATGCGCTCAACGCTTCGCGCATATGCGCCGGCACCGGCGCGGTTACCTTTACGGCCGGCTTGTTCTTGGAAATCGGCACCACGATCTCGCGCGAATGCAAATGAAAGCGCGCCCCGTCCAAAGAAACTGAATTGCGCGGGGCGCTTCCGTAGATGTTGTCGCCCAGGATCGGCCAACCCATCTCGGCGCAATGGACTCGAAGTTGATGCGTCCGCCCGGTCAGCGGCTCGAGCGCGAGCCAGGTGAGATCATTCGTGCGCCCCATCGCCTTCCACGTCGTCACTGCCGGCATGCCGTGCGGGTCCGGCTTCATCCACCAGCCGCGCGTCTCGTCGAGCTTGCCGAGCGGAATGTCGATGCGGCCTTCCTCTGCATCGGGCGAGCCTTGCACCACCGCCCAGTAGCATTTGCCGATCTTGCCCTGCTTGAACAGCTTGCCGAGCAGCGCCAGCGCCTTGCGGTGGCGGCCGAGCACCAGGCAGCCGGAGGTGTCTTTGTCGAGCCGATGCGCCAGCGAAGGCCGCCGCGGCAGGCCGAAGCGCAGCGCGTCGAAATAGTCCTCCAGGCTCGGCCCTCCCTTCGGCCCGCGATGCACGGCGAAGCCCGCCGGCTTGTCGATCACGAGCATGAGCCCGTCGCGGTAGAGCAGCCGGGCGAGCATTTCTTCCGGTGTCATGATCACTGTCCAACAATTGCCGAAACGGCTATCACGCGCGCGCCAAGGACGCACTATGAACGACAGCACACAAAGCGGCAGCTGGTGGAATCGCCTGAGCGGCGGGCTCAAGCGCACCTCGTCCTCGCTGGGTGGGGCGATCGCGAGCCTCGCCAAACGCAGGCTCGATGACGCCGCGTTGGAGGACCTGGAGCACGAGCTGATCCGCGCCGACCTGGGGCCGGAATTCGCGCGGCGTATTGCCGATGTGTTCAGCGAAGCCCGTTTTCGCGAAGACGCAACGATCGAAGAAGTGAAGACCGCGCTCGCCGGCGAAATCGAGAAGGTGCTGGAG
>JBOHII010000467.1:0-2575 GCA_050725955.1 Pseudolabrys sp.
GCACGCTGCTGGCGAACTTCAAAGCCGCGGGAAGCCGCGCGCTCGGCATCGAGCCGACCGATGTCGGCGATATCGCCAACCAGCGCGGCATTGCGACCATGAAGCGCTATTTCGGCCCCGACACGGCGCGCGAGGTCAAGCGCGAGCACGGGCCTGCGCGTCTGGTCACGGCGGCGAACTGTTTCGCCCATATGGAAGACGTCCATGCGGTCGTCGACGGCATCGTCGAGATGCTCGGCCCCGACGGCGTATTTATTTCCGAATCGCATTACCTCGTCGGCCTCCTCGACACGCTGCAATACGACACGATCTATCACGAACACCTGCGCTACTACTCGTTGACGAGCCTCAAGCATCTGCTCGAAATGCATGATCTTGAAATATTCCACGCCCGGCCGATTCCAAGCCATGGCGGATCGATCCGCGTCTACGCCGCGCGCCGCGGCGCCCGCGTGGTGCAGGACAGCGTGCGCCAGGTGCTCGCCGGCGAGCCGCGAGGCGAGGCAATGAGCAATCGATTAGCCGCCTTCCGGCGCGACGTGGTGCTGTCTAAGTTGCGCTTACTGGCGCTGTTGCGCGAGCTGAAGGAAAAAGGCGCCCGCATCGCCGGCATCAGCGCGCCATCGCGGGCGAGCACGCTGGTGAATTATGTCGGGCTCGACGAAAACATCGTCGACTACGTGTGCGAAATCCCCGGCTCGCTGAAAATCGGCAAATACATGCCGGGCACCGCGATCCCCGTAGTGGATGAAACCAGGTTGTTCGACGATCGGCCGGATTACGCGGTCATCTTCTCGTGGCATATCGCCGACGAGCTCACGCCAAAGCTCAAGGCCAAGGGCTTCCGCGGGCAATAGATCTCGCCCTTGCCGGTGCCGCGGATTCTGTAGATGACCGACGCTTTGCCGCACCTCGACATCGTCATCCCGGTGTACAATGAAGGCGCCAATATAATCCGCACCCTGCAGTCGATCGTGCGCGCGGTAAATACGCCAAAGCGCGTGCTGATCTGCTACGACAGCGAAAGCGACGATACGCTGCCGGCAATCGACGACAATCGGGCGGCGCTCGGCGATCTGGCGATCGATCTGGTACGCAACCGTGGCCGCGGCGCGCACGGCGCGGTGTTGTCGGGGTTCGCGGCGAGCCACGCGCCGTTTGCGGTCGTGCTGCCGGCCGATGACGACTACAACGCCGGCATCATCGATGCCATGGTGGCACGCGCGGAGGCTGGCTGCGACATCGTCTGCGCAAGCCGCTTCATGGCCGGCGGCAGCATGGTCGGCTGCCCATGGCTCAAGGCTCTTTTGGTGTATGCCGGGAATTTTACGCTCTATCACCTGGCGCGGGTGCCGACGCGCGATGCCAGCAGCGGTTTTCGGCTATTTTCGCGGCGCACGATGGATCAAATCGCCATCGAATCCGACAGTGGCTTTTGCTACAGCATCGAACTGTTGGTGAAATGCCACCGGCTTGGCTGGCAAGTCGGCGAAGTGCCGGCGCAGTGGATCGAACGCACGCATGGAACGAGCCGCTTCCAGGTGCTGCGCTGGCTGCCGGCTTATCTGCGCTGGTATTTTTATGCGTTTGCCACGACGTATCTGAGGCGGCGGGCAGCGACTATAACGCTGAAATAGGTCTTAACGCCGAAATACGCTTGCGCGGACCAAGACACGGACGGAAACCATGGCCGGAGATTGGCCGAAGATCAAAGCACGGCGCACCACGACGATCTCCGAATGGATGGCGATCGTCGAGCGCGACGTCGAATTCGCCGTCGGCGCGCCGGCCGAGACCTATCACGCGGTCGGCCAGCGCGATTACGTCGCCGTTGTCGCCATGACGCCGGACGGCAAAATTCCGATCGTGCGGCAATACCGACCCGCGCTCGAGCGCTTCACCTGGGAATTGCCCGCAGGGCTCTTGGACGAGCGCGAGGCGGCGGCCGACTGCTGCCGGCGCGAATTGATGGAAGAGACCGGTTATCCGGCGCGCGCCATCCACCCGCTGGGGACGACCGCGCCGTGCAGCGGCCGGCTGTCGAACTATCTCCATTCATTTTTCGTCGAAACGGACGTCCGCAACGACGAACACAGGATCGAGGCCGGCATCGAGCTCAAACTGGTGACGCCGGCCGAACTGGCCGCGCTTATTTTGTCGGGCGAATTCATGTCGCAGCTTCATATCGGCACCGTTCTGCTGGCGGGCATGGCCGGGCATCTGGATTTGGCGGCATTTTCCGCGGCAAAACATCCGCCCAAGGGCTAAATTCGGCTCCCGCTTTATCCCGCGACCGAATTGATCTCGATCGATACGGCGGGTCGAAATGCAAACATTCTGCCCTCGACAAACCCACTAGAACCCTTCTAAAAAAGGGTCGTGTGGGGCCGTAAAGCAGCAAAGACACATGAATTACAACGATTTTTTCGACTCTGCGCTCGCTGCCCTGAAAGATGAGCGCCGCTACCGGGTTTTCGCCGACCTCGAACGCATCGCCGGCCGCTTTCCCCATGCCGTCTGGCATTCGCCGCAAGGCAAGCGCGAGGTCGTGATCTGGTGCTCCAACGACTATCTC
>JBOHII010000468.1:0-4258 GCA_050725955.1 Pseudolabrys sp.
ACGTTGACCAGGTCTGGGTCGCCCATGATTGCGGCAAGGCGCTCAACCGCCTGACCGTCGAGGGTCAGGTCCAGGGCTCGGTCTGGATGGGCCTCGGTCAGGCGATGAGCGAGGAGACCGCCTATTATCACGGCCTGCCGATGGCGGCGAACATGCTCGACTACCGCATCCCGACCATCCAGGACTCGCCGCCGATCGAGGTCAAGATCGTCGAGGCGCCCGATCCCAACGGCCCGTTCGGCGCCAAGGAGGCGGGCGAAGGCTCGCTCGCGGCGTTCCTGCCGGCGCTGACCAACGCCATCGCCGACGCCACCGGCGTGCGCTTCAACGACCTGCCGGTGACGCCCGACCGCGTGTTCGAGGCGATCGAGAAACGCAAACGTGCGGCCGAGAAGAAGGGAGGCGCCTGATGGACGCCCTTCCCGACTTCCGCGTGCTCAGTCCGGCAACGCTCGAGGAAGCGCTTGCCGCGCGCGCGGCAAACCCGAACTCCAAGCCACTCGGCGGCGGCACCGATTTGGTGGTGAACATACGGCGCGGCATCGAGACGCCGAAGGTGCTGATCGACATCAACCGCGTGCAGGAGTTGCACGTCATTCACGCCGACGAAAAGTCCATCGAGATCGGCGCCGCGGCGCGCTTAAGCGAACTGGCCGAGCATCCGGGCATCGTCAAACATTATCCGGTGCTGGCGCAGGCGGCCGCCCACATCGCCGGGCCGACCCAGCGCAACATGGGCACGCTTGGCGGCAATCTCTGTCTCGACACCCGCTGCATCTTTTACAATCAGAGCGAATGGTGGCGCAGCGCCAATAACCATTGCCTGAAGACCACAGGGACCATTTGCCACGTCGCGCCGAAGAGCCGCGGCGTTTGTTTTGCGACCTACTCCGGCGATCTTGCGCCCGCTTTGCTCACGCTCGGCGCCGAGGTGGACATCGCCGGGCCGAACGGCAAACGAACCATCCCGCTCGAAAGCCTATACATCGGCTTCGCGCGTCAGGATGTGCCGGTCACCGAAACGCAAGGCGACGGCAAATATTTTTTATCGCTGCGGCGAGGCGAGATCGTCACCGCGGTGCGCGCAAAGAATTCGCCCGGTCTACGCTCGGCTTACGACAAAATTCGCATCCGCAAGTCGATCGAATATCCGGTCGCCGGTGTAGCGGTGGTGATCAAGCGCGACGGCGACAAGCTTACTGAATTGCGCGTCGGCTTCACCGGCACCAATCCGCGTCCGGTGCTGCTCGAAGGCACCGATGCACTCACCGGCGGCAAGCTCGACGACCGTGTGTTCAAGGGCCTCGACGCACTCGTGCGCGACCAGATCATGCCGATGAAGACCACCTTCACGCCCGGCCATTATCGCCGGCGTGTCGCCGCCGTGTTGGCGCGCCGCTTGCTCACCCGCCTGTTCGAAAGCTGACGGGCGAAGGGGAACGGCCTTGTCCGACGAGTTCACCAAACGCCGCCCCTACAATGCCGTCAGCGATTTCGTCGACGTCCATATGGCGCGCGGCCTCGGCAACAAGGCTGCCTTCATCGACCCCGACCGTTCGCTCAGCTACGGCGAGTTGCAAGCGCGCTCCATCCGCCTGGCCAACGCGCTGCGTACGTTGGGTATCGGCCGGGACGAACGCGTTGCGCTGCTGTTGCACGATACGGTCGATTATCCGGTGGCATTCTGGGGCACAGTGCGCGCCGGCCGCGTCGCCATCCCGCTCAACACTTTCCTCAACGTGCCGCAATACGCTTATATTCTCGGCGACTGCCGCGCCGCCGCGCTGATCGCCGCCGCGCCGCTGGCGCGGGCGATCGTGCCGGCGATCGAGCGGCTGCCTGCCTTGCGAACCATCATCCTGGTTGGCGCCACCGCCGACGACAAAGCCGCGTTTCCCGGCCGCGATGTGCATCTGTTCGAGGATGCGATCGCCGCCGCCGATGCCGCGCCGTTCACCGCCGACACGGTGTCCGACGAAGTCGCGTTCTGGCTCTATACCTCCGGTTCGACCGGCGATCCCAAGGGCGTCAAGCACGTTCATACCAGCCTGATGGCGACCGCCAAGTTGTTCGGCCAGGGCGTGCTCGGTATTACCGAGAACGACGTGGTCCATTCCGCCGCCAAATTGTTTTTCGCTTATGGCCTCGGCAATGCCATGACCTTTCCGCTGTCGGTCGGCGCCACCGCCGTGCTGTGGCCGCCGCGGCCTTCGCCCGACGCTGTATTTGAAATCATGCGCAAGTATCGGCCGAGTATTTTCTACGGCGTGCCGTCGCTCTACACCGCCCTGCTCGCGCACCCAGACGTCGGCAAAGGCGCCGGCTCAAGCCGGTTGCGGCTGTGCGTGTCGGCCGGCGAAGCTCTGCCGGCGCATATCGGCGAGCGCTGGCGCGAGGTCACCGGTGTCGACGTGCTCGATGGGCTCGGTTCGACCGAACTATTGCAGACCTTTCTGAGCAACCGGCCCAGCGACATCCGCTATGGCTCGACCGGTAAGCCGGTACACGGCTATGAGGCGCGCATTGTCGACGAGACGGGCCGCGAGCTTCCCGCCGACGAGATTGGCGAATTAATCGTGCGCGGGCCGTCGGCCGCCGAGGGCTATTGGAACCAGCGCGCCAAGAGTCGGCGCACCTTCGTCGGCGAATGGACCTATACCGGCGACAAATACCGGCGCGACGCCGACGGCTACTATTACTACTGCGGGCGCACCGACGACATGTTCAAGGTATCCGGCATGTGGGTTTCGCCGTTCGACGTCGAGGCCGCGCTCACCTCGCACGAGGCCGTGCTGGAAGCCGCCGTCATCGGCAAGCAGGATGCCGACGGGCTGGTCAAGCCGAAGGCTTTCATCGTGCTCAGAAACGGCTATGTCGCCGACGAAAGCCTGTTCGAAAAACTAAAATTGCACGTCAAGGAAACGGCGGGCGCGTGGAAATATCCGCGCTGGATCGACGTCCGCCCTGACCTGCCGCGCACCGCCACCGGCAAGATCCAGCGGTTCAAGCTGCGCGACGAGGACGTGCAGGCGGCGCGCGCCGACTAGGCGTCCGCGATCTTCACGTACTCGAAGTCGCCCGGCTTGTTGTCGATGCCGACCTTGGGCGGCGCGATCCAGCCGGCGAACTTGGCCGGCTCGAACTGCGGCTGCATCAGGCTCTCGATGAAGTCCTTGTCCGCGTTCGACGGCAGGAACTCGCCGTGCTTCTTCTCCCAATCGGCGTCGCTGAGAACATTGCCGGCAACGTCGGCCTTGATGCTGGCGAACTCACCAATATGGCGGTGGAACGCCACGTGCGGCAGCTTGATCTCGAACGGAATGCCGATCTCGGCGATCACCTTGTTCCAACGGCCGACGCCGACATTGGCGTCGTTCACGTAGTCATCGCGCAGCCGCATGTTGAGCGCCGCGAGCGCCGGCGAATCCTCGTTCTGGATCTTGCCGTCGACCAGCCGCAGGACCGGATAGGTGCCGGTCTCAAGCTGGTGATCGTCCTTGAGCCGGTCCTCGCGGAAGCGGCCTTTGAGGCCGGCATGGAAAGCGTTCGCCGCGTTAGTCGAGATCTCGTTGCCGAACAGATCGAGGGTCAGCGAGAAATGCAGGTTAGCCTTCTTCTGAATGGTCGGCAGGTCGATGACGCCGAGCTTACGCACTTTGTCGATTTCGTAAGGGTCGCCGATGCCTGCATCCTTCATCGCCTCGCAAGTGCGCTGCACGATGCGCGTAACGCCGGTCTCGCCCACAAACATGTGATGCGCTTCCTCGGTCAGCATGAAGCGGCAGGTGCGCGAAAGCGGATCGAAGCCGGATTGCGCCAACGCCCCCAACTGCATCTTGCCGTCGCGGTCGGTGAAGTAAGTGAACATGAAGAACGACAGCCAGTCCGGCGTCTTCTGGTTGAAGGCGCCAAGCATGCGCGGGGTATCGGCATCGCCGGAGCGGCGCTGCAACAAGGATTCCGCTTCCTCGCGGCCGTCGGTGCCGAAATATTTCTGCAGCAGATAGACCATGGCCCAGAGATGGCGGCCCTCTTCGACGTTGACCTGGAACAGATTGCGCATGTCGTAGAGCGAGGGCGCAGTCTTACCGAGGTGGCGCTGCTGCTCGACGGAGGCCGGCTCGGTGTCGCCCTGGATGACGACGAGACGGCGCAGCATGGCGCGGTATTCGCCAGGCACTTCCTGCCAGGCGGCTTCGCCCTTATGCCTGCCGAAAGGAATCTTGCGGCCCTCGTGCTGAGGCGCCAACAGCACGCC
>JBOHII010000469.1:0-10986 GCA_050725955.1 Pseudolabrys sp.
TCCCGATCGAGAATTCGGTCGCCGGCCGTGTCGCCGATATCCATCATTTGATGCCGACCTCGAAGCTGCACATCATCGCCGAGTGGTTCCTGCCGATCCGCAATCAATTGATGGCGCCGAAAGGGGCCAGCCTGAAGACCATCAAATCGGTTGAAAGCCACGTGATGGCGCTCGGCCAGTGCCGCAAGATCATCCGCGAACTGAAACTAAAGCCGATCGTCGCCGCCGACACCGCGGGTTCGGCGCGCGAGGTGGCCGAGAGCAAGGACATCACGCGTGCGGCAATCGCCTCGCGGCTGGCGGCGGAAATCTACGGCCTCGACATTCTGCGTGAAAACGTCGAGGACGAATCCAATTCGACCACGCGCTTCATCGTGCTCTCAGCCGAAAAGAAATGGGCCGAGCCGGGCCGCGGCAAGATCGTCACCACCTTCGTGTTCCGCGTGCGCAACGTGCCGGCCGCGCTCTACAAGGCGCTCGGCGGCTTTGCCACCAACGGCGTCAACATGACCAAGCTCGAGAGCTACATGGTCGGCGGCAATTTTTTCGCTACGCAGTTCTATGCCGATGTCGAGGGCCACCCGGACGACCGCGCGCTGGTGTTCGCGTTGGAGGAGCTCGCCTTCTTCTCCAAGGAGCTGACCATCCTCGGCGTCTACCCGGCGCATCGCTATCGCGACACGTTCAAGGAAGATAAGGATTGAGCGGCCGGGGCACAGCACGGGCATGAGCGCCGCGCAGCAGAAAGTCGCGCTGGTGACCGGCGCCGCGCGCGGCATCGGGCTTGCCACCGCCAAGCGCTTTCTCGCCGACGGCTGGTGCGTGGCGCCGCTCGACATCGACGGCGAAAACCTGCAGCGCACTTATGCTGCGATCGGCAAGCCCGAGGTGACGCTGGCGATTACCGATGACGTCGCCAACCCCGCAACCGCTCCCCATGCGGTCAACGAAATAAAGAAGCGCTTCGGCCGGCTCGACGCGCTGGTCAACAATGCCGGCATCGTCATCTTCAAGCCGATACTCGAGGTCACCTACGAGGATTGGTCGCGCGTGCTGGCGGTCAACCTCACGGGGGCGTTCCTGATGACGCAAGCCGCCGCGCCTTTGATCCGCGATTCGGGCGGCGGCGCCATCGTCAACATCACGTCCATTTCCGGCCTGCGCGCCTCGACGCTGCGCACCGCCTACGGCACCAGCAAGGCCGGCGTCGCGCATTTGACCAAGCAGCAGGCGGTCGAGCTTGCCGCGCTCGGCATCCGCGTCAATGCAGTAGCGCCGGGCCCGGTCGATACCGCCATGGCCAAAGCCGTGCACACGCCGGAAATCCGCCAGGACTACCACGACCACATGCCGCTCAACCGCTACGGCCTGGAAAGCGAACTTGCCGAGGCGATCTTCTTTTTGTGCAGCGAGCGGGCAAGCTACATCACCGGGCAGACCATCGCGGTCGATGGCGGCTTCGATTCCACCGGCATCGGCCTGCCGACGCTGCGGGCGGAGAAACGCAACGGTTAGCGCCGCTCGCTTTCATAGCGTTCCACAAATTTCGGCGACAGCTTGCGCAAACGCTCGATGTCGATACGGCCGGAGCGCGTGATGTAGCTCATGACGAATTCGGCCGGCGCCAGTTGCATGTGCTCGGCGAAACGCTCGTACCAGGCGGCGCTGGCATCGGCCCCGGCGACCAGCTTGTCCACGATCAGCCGCCGTGCCGCCTCGAATGCCGGCAACGACGCGGCCACGTCGTCGCCGTGCTCTGCCAAGGCACGGTCAAGCGCGATGGCATCCTCCATGGCGAGCCGCGTACCAGAGCCGATGGAGAAATGCGCGGTGTGCAACGCGTCGCCGATCAGCACGTATTTGCCGTGATGCCAGCGCGCGTTGACGACCTGCGGAAACCGCCGCCAAATCGAATTGTTGGAGATCAGCGGGTGGCCGCCGAGCGCGTCGGCGAAGATCTTCTGGCACAGGCTGAGCGATTCCATGTCGTTCATGCGCTCGAAGCCGGCGCGGGCAAAACTCGCCTCGTCGGTTTCCACGATGAAAGTGCTGCGCCCCGGCGCGTAGCGGTAGTGATGCGCATTGAAATCGCCGACCGGCGTGTGACGGAAAGTCTGCGTCAGCGTGTCGTAGCGCTGACCGGTGCCGAACCAGGAAAAATGATTGGCGAGGTAGGTTACACGCGCGCCGAACTCTTCGGCGAACGAGCGCCGCACCAGCGAATTGACGCCGTCGGCGCCAACCACGAGATCGGCGTCATCGAATTCGTCGAGCGAAGTCACCGCGCGCGCGAACGCCGGCTCGACGCCGACCGAGCGCAAGCGCTGTTGCAGCAACTGCAGCAGCCGCAGCCGGCCGATGGCGGCAAAGCCGATGCCGTCGACCACGATGGGCTCGTTGCGCAGAACGAGCGTCATGTCGTCCCAGGATTGCATCTGCGGCGCGATCAGCGCGTAAGTTTCCGCGTCGTCGTCGCGCAGGAATTCAAGCGCCTGGTCGGAGAACACCACGCCGAAACCGAAGGTGGCGTCGGCCGGGTTCTGCTCGACCACGGCGATCTCGGCGTCGGGCCGCCGGCGCTTGAGCAAATATCCGAGATAAAGTCCGGCCGGCCCGGCACCGAGGATGGCGATGCGCATGGAACTCTTGTAGCGTACCGGCATTCAAGCGTCATGCCCGGCTCCGGGCTATCGTTGCTGCAACCTGAACGGACCTGCAGATGCTGGAAACCACCCTCGCCCTCACGCTGCATATTCTCGGCGCCGTCGTCTGGGTCGGCGGCATGTTCGCCACCTACGTCTGCCTGCGCCCGGCCGCCGGATCGCTGGAGCCGCCGCAGCGGCTCGCGCTATGGCGGCGATTCTTCGCCAAGTTCTTCCCCTGGGTCTGGGTCTCGGTGCTGTTGTTGCTGGCCAGCGGCTACTGGATGGTGGCGACTACATTCGGCGGCTTCGCGGGCATGCCGCTTTACATCCACATCATGCAAGGCATCGGCTGGCTCATGATCCTGCTGTTTGTTTATCTTTTCCACGGGCCTTGGCTCAAGTTCAAGCGCGCGGTGGACGCGCAGGACTGGGCCGCGGCGGGACCGCAGCTCAACCGCATCCGCGATATTATCCGCATCAACCTGCCGCTCGGCCTGATCGTGGTCGCGGTCGGCGGCACCGGCCGGTTTTGGGGCTTCTAGGCCCGCACTCAAATTGTCTGATTATATTCGCCGACTTCGGGGTGCCGGCGCAGCACAGTGTCGATCGCCACGAACATGTCGTGCATGCGCTGCTTCGACACCGGGCTCTCCACCACCACCACCAATTCCGGCTTGTTCGAGGAGGCGCGCACCAGACCCCAGGTGCCGTCCGCGACGGTGACGCGCACGCCGTTGACGGTGACCAGCCCCTCGATCTTTTGACCGGCGACCGGTTCGCCTTTGGCCATGGCGTCCTGGAAATGCGCCACCACCGCGTCGATCACGGCGTATTTCTTCTCGTCGTCGCAATGCGGTGACATGGTGGGCGAGCCCCAGGTCTTGGGCAACGCCTTGCGCAGGTCGGCCATGCTCTTTCCCGGATTGCGGTCGAGCATGTCGCAAACGGCAAGCGCGAAAATCATGCCGTCGTCATAGCCGCGGCCGTACGGCTTGTTGAAGAAGAAGTGGCCGGACTTTTCGAAGCCGGCGATGGCTCCCAGCTCGTTGACCCGCCGCTTGATGTAGGAATGGCCGGTCTTCCAGTAGTCGACCTTGACGCCGTTGGCTTTGAGCACCGGGTCGGTGAGGAACAGGCCGGTAGACTTCACATCGACCACGAAAGTCGCGCGCTTGTGCTGGCTCGACATGTCGCGCGCCAGCATGACGCCGACCTTGTCGGCGAAAATCTCCTCACCCTCGTTGTCCACAACGCCGCAACGGTCGCCGTCGCCGTCGAAGCCGAGCGCCACGTCGGCCTTGTTGAACAGCGCCGCATCGCGCATGGCATGCAGCATTTTCATGTCTTCGGTATTTGGATTGTAGCGCGGAAAAGTGTGGTCGAGATTGCAGTCGACCGGCACCACATCGCAGCCGACGGCTTGCAGAATTTTAGGGGCGAATGCGCCGGCGGTGCCGTTGCCGCAGGCGGCGACGACTTTCAGCCTGCGCTTGAGCTTCGGCCGCTTGGTCAGGTCGGCGATGTAGCGGTCGGGGAAGTTCTCGACGAAGACATAGCCGCCGCCCGGTTTGAACTCGAAGCGGGCGCCGAGCACGATCTCCTTCAACCGCCGCATCTCCACCGGGCCGAAAGTGAGCGGCCGGTTGGCGCCCATCTTCACGCCGGTCCAACCGTTGTCGTTGTGCGACGCGGTGACCATGGCGACGCAGGGCACGTCGAGCTCAAACTGGGCAAAATAGGCCATCGGCGTGATGGCGAGCCCGATGTCGTGCACCTTGCAGCCGGCGGCCATCAGGCCGTTGACGAGCGCCATCTTCACCGACGCTGAATAGCTGCGGAAATCGTGGCCGGTGACGATTTCCGGCTTTACGCCCAGCTCGTGGATCAGCTTGCCAAGCCCGAGGCCGAGCGCCTGCACGCCCATCAGGTTGATTTCCTTTTCCAACAGCCAACGCGCGTCGTATTCGCGGAAGCCTGTCGGTTTCACCAGCGGCGAGGATTCATAGGCATAGGTATTGGGCGTCAGCGCGGATTTCGGCGTCGGAAACATCAAGGCCTCAATGCGGGACGGAACGACATTCATGTGCATACCTCAACGCCGGGGTCGGGCAAAGCGGTTCAAATAAAACCTGGAATAATTCGCGGCGGAAATATCTCGGTTTGGGGCGCTACGCCTCGTCCGCGCCTATCTCGGCGAGACGATCCTCAATTTCTTGAAGCGCAGCCGTTAGCTCAGCGACCACCGGTCCGAATTGTGGACCCCCGCCTCGCCCGGGGACTAAGGGACCAGCCTGAAGGATTTCAATTTGGCGCTGGATATCAGCGCGAGCTGCTATGAGCTGTTGACAGAGGCTTTTTTCCGATTTCGCCATGTTTGGAGACCCCGCTCGCGCCGACCTACTGTTCCAGCAGCATCCGCCCGTCGGCAAATTCGTAACGCCGCAGCCGCGACAGGAACGAGACGCCGAGCAGGTTCTGCGACAGCGCCTCATCGGGAAGCACCAGCGCCGGCACGTCGAACACAATGATATCGCCGACCTCGATGCGGTCGAGCTTGGCGGGCGCCGCCTTGATCGTGCCGTTGGCGGTGGAGACCATCGCTGTGTAGTCGCGCGGCATGGGGTGCAGGCCGGCATTGGCGGCGTCGGTCTCGCGCAGGATCACCAGCGAGGCGCCGGTGTCGACCATGAAGTCGATATGCCGGCCTTCGATGCGGGCATCGACGTGGAAATGACCGTCGCGGTCGCTCGTGAGTTCCATCTTGTGCTGGCCGGCCGAGACCTGTTGCGGCTGCTCGACCGTCTGCACCACCGCCACCGCCGCGTGCGAGGTGGCAGGCGCGACCACCGCCTTGTCGGCATAGCGTGCAAGATAGCCGCCGGCGACCAGCAACACGGCGGCAACAATGAGGATCTGACGCATGCGGCATGGCCCGATGGTTGTGCGGGAACTTCGCATAAGCGGGCCCAAGGCCGCCTTAACGCCGCCGCAGCTTTTTACCGATGGTGAGCGGACGGTTAAACGGCCCCCGATAATTTTATTCACCGCGCCGCTTGGCGCGGCGGGTGGCGGGCGCGGTCAGCGGGTCCTCCGGCCAGGGATGCCTGGGATAACGCCCGCGCATCTCGGTTTTCACGTCCTTGTAGCTGCCGCGCCAGAAGCCGGGCAGATCGCGCGTCACCTGCACCGGGCGGTGCGCCGGCGACAACAGCTCGATGGTGAGCGGCACCCGCCCGCCGGCAATCGCCGGATGGCGGGCAAGCCCGAACAATTCCTGCACGCGGATCGAAACGGTCGGGCCCTGCTCGGCCGCGTAGTCGATCGGCACCTGCGAACCGGTGGGCGCGGTGAAATGGGTCGGCGCCTCGGTATCTAGACGTTTGCGCAGGGACCACGCCAGCAAGGCGTCGAGCGCCGAGGCAAGATCGCCGGCGCCGATCTGCGACAACGCCGTCTTGCCGCTCAAGAATGGCGCCAGCCAATCGCCGGTTGCGCGCGCCAGCGCTGCGTCAGTGAGATCGGGCCATTCCTCGCCTTCCGCCTTGCGTAGGAACTGCACGCGATCGCGCAGCTGGGTTTGCGTCTTGCTCCAAGGCAGTTTGCCGATGCCAAGAGCAGCGATCCCCTCGGCCAACAGTTTTGCGCTTTCGGGATTGGGCTCGACCGCCTTGATTTGCTCGGCCAGCATCAACGCGCCGAGCCGGCGGCTCTTGCGCGCGCGCAGCGAAGCGGACGTGGCATCGAAACTGACGGCCTCGCGCTCCTCTATTTTGCCGCCGAAGCGCGCTTCGATTTCGGCGAGCGTGATCGGCGCCGCCAGTATGATGCGGCTCGCGGCCGCTGCGCCGGTCAATTCGGCGACGGTCAGGAAAGGCTCGCGCGCTAGTGGGGAAGCGGCATCGACCGTGCCGCCACGCCCGCTCGCGAGCAGGAAGGCGCCGCCCCCGCCGCCGCGGTTTTTGGCAATGCGATCGGGGTAGGCGAGCGCGAGCAAGGCTCCCGGGGAAAAGTTGCCGCCTTCCGCTATGCCACGAACCATGTCGGCCCATCGCTTCACCATCGTCCTCGCCTCTTCTGCGCGGCGCGAGCGGTCGCGGCGGAATTGGTCAAGCCGGTGGCGCAGATCGACGTCATCGCCGCCCAACCCGCGCTCGGTGAGCAAAGCAGCGGTGGCCGCCGCCAGTGCGCCGGAGCCCTCCGCCGCCGCATCGACCACCATGCGGGCGAGCCGCGGCGGCAGCGGCAAGGCGCGCAACTTGCGGCCCTCCTCGGTGATACGGCCGGCCGCGTCGATCGCGCCAAGCGCGCTCAGCAGCGCGCGCGCCTCGCTGAGCGCAGGCCCCGGCGGCGGATCGAGGAAAGCGAGCTTGCCCGGATCGCCGGCGCCCCATTGCGCCAGATCGAGCACGAAGGACGACAGATCGGCGGAGAGAATTTCCGGCCGCGTGTAAGGCTCGAGCGAGCCGGTCTGTGGCTCGTCCCACAGCCGGTAGCAAACGCCGGGTTCCGTGCGGCCGGCGCGGCCGCGCCGCTGGTCGGCGGCGGCACGCGATACGCGCACCGTTTCGAGGCGCGTGAGGCCGACATCCGGCTCGTAACGCGGCACCCGCGCCAAGCCGCTGTCGATCACGACGCGCACGCCCTCAATGGTGAGCGACGTCTCGGCAATCGAGGTTGCCAGCACCACCTTGCGGCGTCCCGGCGGCGGCGGCGAGATGGCGCGGTCCTGCTCGCGCGCGCCGAGCGCGCCAAAGAGTGCGACAATGTCGATATTGGCATCCGCGACGCGCTCCTTGAGCAGCGTCTCACAGCGGCGAATTTCGGCAGCGCCCGGCAGGAACACGAGGGCCGAGCCCTGCTCGGCGCGCAAGGCGCGCAAAACCGCGTCCGCCGCCTGGGCTTCGATACGCGCACGCGGATCGCGCCCGAGATAGCGCGTCTCCACGGTGAACGCGCGGCCTTTGCTTTCGACCACCGGCGCTGCGCCGAGCAGCGCCGCCACGCGCGCGCCGTCGAGCGTCGCCGACATCACCAGCATTTTCAGGTCGTCGCGCAAAGCCTGCTGCACGTCGCGCGCCAGCGCCAAACCGAGATCGGCATCAAGCGATCGTTCATGAAATTCGTCGAACAGCACAGCGGCAACGCCGGCGAGCGACGGATCGTCGAGGATCAGCCGCGTGAACACGCCCTCGGTCACGACCTCGATGCGCGTGCTCTTGCCCACTTTCGAGCCGAAGCGCACGCGCAGGCCCACGGTGCCGCCAACCTCTTCGCCGAGTGTCGCGGCCATGCGCGCGGCGGCGGCGCGCGCGGCGAGCCGGCGCGGCTCCAGCACGAGGATTTTTTTGTCCTTCGCCCACGACTCGTCGAGCAGCACCAGCGGCACGCGCGTGGTCTTGCCGGCACCGGGCGGCGCCACTAGCACAACGGCGTTGTTCGTGGCGAGCGCGGCGGTCAGCCGCGGCAATGCATCGTCGATCGGGAGCGATTCGGAAAATCGGCGCATGTCGCTTCTGCTTACCCTCTCCCTTGTGGGAGTGGGAAAGTAAGAACTCATTTCGCCTTCGACGACGCCCGCCCGACGCCCTCATAAGCAAAGCCGTGCCGCGTAACTTCCTCCGGCCGGTAGATATTGCGCAGGTCGACCAGCACCGGCCGCGCCATCACTTTCTTCAGGCGCGCGAAATCGAGGGCGCGGAACTGCTCCCATTCGGTCACGATCACCAGCGCGGAAGCGCCTTGCGCGCAATCATAGGCATCCTTGCAAAACGCGACCTTGGACAAGAGCGGCTTGGCCTGCTCCATGCCGGTCGGATCGTAGGCGCGCACCTTGGCGCCCATGTCCTGCAGCGCGGTGATCAGCGGGATCGACGGCGCCTCGCGCATGTCGTCGGTATTCGGCTTGAACGTCAATCCGAGCACGGCAATCGTCTTGCCGCGCAATTCGCCGCCGAGCGCCGCCGCAACCTTGCGCGCCATGGCGCGCTTGCGTGCATCGTTGACCGCCACCACCGCCTCGACGATGCGCAGCGGCGCCTGGTGATCGAGGCCGGTCTTGAGCAGCGCCACAGTGTCCTTGGGAAAGCACGAGCCGCCGAAGCCGGGACCTGCGTGCAGGAATTTTGCGCCGATGCGATTGTCGAGCCCGATGCCACGCGCGACTTCCTGCACGTCAGCGCCGACTTTTTCGGCGAGATCGGCGATTTCGTTGATGAAGGTGATTTTGGTGGCGAGAAAGGCATTGGCGGCGTATTTGATCAGCTCGGCGGTGCGCCGGTCGGTGAACATGATCGGCGAGCGGTTAAGATAGAGCGGACGATAAAGCTCGCTCATGACCTCGCGCGCGCGCGCGTCCTCGGCTCCGACCACGATGCGGTCGGGAAGCTTGAAATCGCGGATGGCGGCGCCTTCGCGCAGGAACTCCGGGTTGGACACCACCGCGAATTCTGCCCGCGGCCGTGCGTCGCGGATGATGCGCTCGACTTCGTCGCCGGTCCCCACGGGAACGGTCGACTTGGTGATCACCACGGTGAAGCCTTCGATCGCGGCGGCGATTTCACGCGCGGCGTCATGGACGAAGCTCAAATCGGCATGGCCATCGCCGCGGCGCGAGGGCGTGCCGACGGCGATGAACACCGCATCGGCGGTTTTCACCGCGGCCGGCAGATCGTTGCTGAAGGCGAGCCGCCCGGCACTCGCATTGGCCGCGACCAGGTCGCTCAAGCCCGGCTCGTAGATCGGCACTTCGCCGCGCAGCAGAGCGGCGATTTTCCCCGCGTCCTTGTCGACACAGGTCACGTCGTGGCCGAAATCGGCGAAACACGCCCCGGAGACGAGGCCGACATAGCCGGTGCCGATCATGGCAACGCGCATGGAGTGCCCTTCTCGAAATGGCTGTTCAGGCCGGAGCCGGCGGGTTCATACCAGAGGCGGCCTTCAGTGGCGAGGGCTTGCGATTTCTGTGGCCGAGTCTTGCGACAGATTGATTAACGCGGCGTCCGGGCCCACATTCCGGCCATGCCGACCAGCGCCAAATCCAAAGCGAAAAGCAAGCCCGCGCACGACGCGGCCGCCCCCGATAACCCGGCGGCGCGTCCGCTGAAAAAGGGCGACCACCTGTTCCTGGTTGACGGCTCCGGCTACATCTTCCGTGCCTATCACGCGCTGCCGCCGCTCACGCGCAAATCCGACGGCTTGCAGGTCAACGCCGTGCTCGGCTTCTGTAACATGGTGTGGAAGCTGCTCGCCGAAATGAAGAACGACAGACCGACCCACCTCGCGGTGGTGTTCGACAAATCGGAGAAAACCTTCCGCACCGATTTCTATCCCCAATACAAGGCGCACCGGCCGGACGCGCCGGAAGACCTCATTCCGCAATTCCCGCTGATCCGCGAAGCCGTGCGCGCATTTGAAATTCCCTGCCTCGAACAGGCCGGCTTCGAGGCCGACGATTTGATCGCCACGTACGCGCGGCTCGCCAGCGAAGCCAAGGCGACGACGACGATCGTCTCTTCCGACAAGGATTTGATGCAGCTCGTCGGTAACGGCGTCACCATGTACGACACCATGAAGGATCGGCGGATCGGGCGCGACGAGGTGATCGAGAAATTCGGCGTGCCGCCCGAGAAGGTGATCGAAGCGCAGGCGCTGATCGGCGATTCAACCGACAACGTACCGGGCGTGCCGGGCATCGGGCCCAAGACCGCCGCGGAGCTGATCGGCAAATACGGCGACCTGGAATCGGTGCTCAAGCACGCCGGCGAGATCAAGCAAGACAAGCGCCGGCAAAACCTGATCGACCATGCCGAGCTGGCGCGCATCTCCAAACGATTGGTTACGCTCGACCAGCACGTGCCGCTCGACGTAGCCGTCGATCAACTCGCCGTGCACGAACCCGACTACAAGCACTTGATCGCCTTTCTCAAGGCGATGGAGTTCAACACCGTCACCCGCCGCATCGCCGAAAAGAGCGGTATCGATGCGAGCACGGTCGAGGCGGATGCGAAACTGTCTTCTTCACCTTCTCCGCGATCTCAGCTTGTCATGGCCGGGCTTGACCCGGCCATCCATGAAGCATCGCCGAGCACGCCGGGCGTCCGTATGGACCCCCGGGTCACGCCCGGGGGTGACAGCGGAAAAATTGGCGGGGGCAAAACGCAAGACGGCGCCCTCACCCCCATCTCGCTCGCCGCCGCGCGCGCCGAGAAAGCGCGCAACGCCAAGATCGATCGCACGAAATATGAATGCGTGCGCACGCTCGCGCGCCTGAAAGAATGGATCGCGCGCGCACACGAGATCGGTGTGGTGGCGGTCGACACCGAGACCACCAGCCTCGACGCCA
>JBOHII010000470.1:0-10212 GCA_050725955.1 Pseudolabrys sp.
CCCCATGGCTCACTTCAATTGCGGCAACATCCTATTGTCGCTCAAACGGTATGACGAAGCGCTGGCGCATTTCGACAGGGCGCTCGTGCTGCGGCCGGACTTTCCCGCAGCTCACTCCAATCGCAGCAATGCCCTGCAGCACTTGAAACGCTACGGCGAAGCGTTGAGCGGCTTCGACCGTGCGCTGGCGCTCAAACCGGACTTTGCCGATGCCCTGTATAATCGCGGCAACGCATTAATGGACTTGAATCGCTTCGACGACGCGTTGAATAGCTACGACCGCGCCCTTGCCGCCAATCCAAACCTCGCCGTGGCACTGTCCAATCGCGGCAACGCCCTGCAAAAACTCGATCGGCTCGACGACGCGCTGGTGAGCTACGATCGCGCGATTGCCGTACACCCCGACTACGCCGAGGCGCTGTGCAACCGCGGCACCACCTTGCGGAGACTAAATCGGTATGACGAGGCGCTGGCGAATTATGCGGCCGCCATTGCGGCTTCGCCGGACCACGGCGAAGCGCATTTCGGCATGGCCGCGGTCCTGCTTTTGCGCGGCGACTTCGATCGCGGCTGGAAAGAATATGAATGGCGATGGCATGCCGCGCGGCTGCATAACCTTAAGCGCACTCTTCCGCAACCGCAGTGGTTGGGGCAAGACAAGATCGCGGATAAGACTATCCTGGTATATTCCGAGCAGGGCTACGGCGACACCATCCAGTTCTGCCGCTATGTCCCGCTGTTGGCCGAGCGCGGCGCCCGCGTGATCTTGCAGGTTCGCGAGCAGCTTAAAGAATTGCTGACCGGCATTGCCGGCACGACACAGGTGCTTTCCACGGAGATCCCGGATTCCGCGCTGCCGGCATTCGATGTGGAGTGCCCTTTAGTCAGCTTGCCGCTGGCGTTCAAGACGCAGCTTGAGACGATCCCCTCGGCGGTGCCTTATCTTCGTGTCTCGCCGCAGCGGCTGGCGGATTGGGACGCCCGGCTGGGGCCGCGACGTCGCCCGCGGATCGGTCTTGCCTGGTCGGGCCGGACCGAAACACTCGAGGAATCGTATCGATCCATTCCCCTCAGCGCTTTGCTGCCGCTTTTTGGCTTCGATGCCACGTTTGTCAGCCTGCAAAAGGATGTGCTGCCAAATGATGTCGCGGTACTGAATAAACGCAGCAACCTTTTGCATTTCGCCGACGAAATCCGGGATTTCGCCGATACCGCAGCGATGATCTCGCATTTGGACCTTGTCATCTCGATCGATACCGCCGTCGCCCACCTCGCCGGTGCGCTGGCGAAGCCGGTCTGGGTGATGCTGATTTCCGACCCCGATTGGCGTTGGCTGCTCGACCGCGCGGACTGTCCATGGTACCCGACCGCGCGCCTGTTTCGGCAAGACGACACGCGAACGTGGGACGGCGTAATTACCCGCGTGCAGGCCGCACTGCGCGACTTCGTTCAACGCTCCGCACGAGTGCTCGCCGTTCGGTTTTTGGCAATTTCCCGTAAAAACAATTAAGCTTGACCGCGTCGCCAAGCTTGTCAAACAGTGGCGCCTTTCGGACTACCCAGCCGCTATTCGAAAGCAAGCGTCGGCATCGTCGAATGGACAATCTCTCAGCCGCTGAAATACCGGCGCTCGACCGCGCCATAACCGCCTACAAAACGGGCGCGTTCGGTGAAGCCGAACAACTTTGCCAACACATTATCGCCGCCACGCCCGATTTTACCGACGCAGTCTATCTTCTCGGCAAAATTCAAAAGGATCTTGGAAAAAGCGACCTGGCATTGACGGCTTTCGACCGGGCGATCGGCTTGCGGCCCGGCTTTCCCATGGCACACTTCGATCGCGCAAATGTGCTCGAAACGCTTGGCCGCCACGACGAGGCATTAGCAAGCTACGATCGCGCCGTCCAGTTGCGGCCGGATTTCGCCATTGCGCACTTCATGCGCGGCAATACGCTTCAATCGCTCGACCGGCACTCCGAGGCCGTAGCGAGCTACGACCGGTCGATTGCATTGCTCCCTGATGCTCCCGAGCCGTATTCCAATCGCGGCAATGCTCTGCAGAAGCTCAAGCGCTACGATGAAGCGGTTGCCAGCTACGATCGCGCGGTGCAATTGCTGCCTGACTTTCCCGACGCGCATTCAAATCGCGGCGGCGCGCTTCACGAACTCGCGCGCTATGACGAAGCACTGGCAAGCTACGACCGCGCCATTGCCTCGCGGCCGGATTTCGCCGCCGCGCACTATAACCGCGGCACTACCTTTATCGAGACTAATCGATTTGTAGAGGCGGTGGCGAGTTTCGACCGCGCGATTGCAGCGTGGCCGAGCTTTGCCAAGGCGCACCTCAATCGCGGCAATGCCTTGCAGGCGCTGGGCCGCCACGATGAAGCATTGGTGGGTTTCGCAAACGCTATAAGGGAGCAGCCGGACTTTCACGAAGCACATTATAACCAAGCGCTTTGCTGGCTCCTCGTCGGCGATTTCGATCGTGGCTGGAAAGAATTTGAATGGCGCTGGCACATCGACCAATTGCAGAGTAGCAAGCTCAACCTCGCGCAGGAGCTCTGGCTCGGTCAGCGCGATATTGCGGGTAAGACCGTCCTTCTCTATTGCGAGCAGGGCTTCGGCGACACCATCCAGTTTAGCCGCTACGCTCCATTGGTCGCAGCGCGCGGCGCGCGCGTGATCCTGCAGGTGCAAAACCCGCTCGCGAAATTGATGACCGGCCTTGCCGGCACGACAAAAGTAGTTGCCAGAAGTTCGGTGCTGCCGGAATTCGACCTGCAATGCCCGCTGTTCAGCCTGCCGCTGGCGTTCGGAACACGGCTTGAAACCATTCCGCCGCTTGTCTCCGGCCTCAACGTATCGGCTGAGAGCGTTGTGGCGTGGGATAAACGGCTCGGAGCGAAAAATCGCCCCCGGATCGGTCTCGCGTGGTCCGGGCGTCCCGCGCACGTGAACGATCGCAACCGATCGATCAAACTCGCCGCCTTGCTGCCGCTGTTGGAATTTGACGCGACCTTCGTGAGCTTACAGAAGGAGGTGCGCAGCACCGACCTGCCGGCGTTAAAAGAGCGAAGCGACCTGTTGGATTTTGGCGACGAGCTTAAGGATTTTGCCGATACCGCCGCGCTGATTGCAAATCTCGACCTCGTCATCTCGGCCGATACCAGCGTCGTCCACCTCGCCGGTGCCTTGGCCAAACCGGTCTGGGTCTTGTTGCCATTCATGCCCGACTGGCGCTGGCTGCTTGAACGGTCGGACAGCCCCTGGTATCCGACCGCGCGCCTGTTTCGGCAAGACAATACGAAAACTTGGGATGCTGCGGTCGCCCGCGTCCACGCTGCATTGGGCGATTTTATTCAACGATCTTGGTAAAGCCGCAGCGCAAGCGCGCTAGAATAGAGCCGGTGCGCTGCCGAGCCGGATCGGGCCGAGCAGCACAACTCCATCGTCGAAGCGCAGCGGCAAAGTGACTGCGTGCTTGCCCTCGAGCGTCGTCTGCTCGCCGATCATATTGATGCCGGTCGAAATATTGGCGCCGATCTGCTGGCGCGCGACATTGCCGAGACCGGGCGCCAGCCGGTCGAGCGCGCCACTGAGCTTATCCATGGTCGGCGAGGCCTCCACCATCTGCTGCGCGCCGACGGCTGCAAGGAACGCCTCAAGCCCGGCAATGGTGACGCGCAATTGGCCCTCGAGCCGGCCGTCCGCGTTGAGCGACAGGCTGCCGCCGCCGACCGCTATAACGTCACCCTGCTGCACACGCGCCTGGCTGATGTCGATGCGTCCGCCCGCCGCCTGCATCTCGCGGAAACGCTGCGGCCACGGCTTGGGCGAAAAATCGTTGAGCCCGCGCAGCACCGCCGTGATGTCGGCGTCGACCGGCGTGACCGCCGCCGGATGCAGACTTGGCGCGAAAGCCTGCTCGGTTTGCAGCGCGATCTCGATCACCGGCCGGTTGGCGGCGGAGCCCTGGACAATGCGTCCGTGGATTTCAATGTGTTTGGCCTGCAGCAGTTTCTGCCGCACACCGCCGGCCATACGCTCGACCACCGGCTTTTCAAACACCAGCGATACGCGTTCGGGCGCTGCCGGCGTGCCGCCCACGCTCGACTGGAACAGCTTCCAATTGACGATGAAATCCGGCGCATGGCCCGGCTCGGCTATGGTAAGCGGCCCATGGAATTCGCTGATCAGCAGGTCCGGCTGATAGATCTGCGCGGCGATCAAAATGCCGCTGGTCTTGATCTCGACTTGCGACTCGTTGCTGCGGAACAGGACGGCGGCCCGGTCGCAATCGACTTCAATGCGGAACGGGTAGCCGCCGATGCTCTGTGAGCCGCAGGTATAGAGGCGGCCGGCCTTGGCCTCGCGCGCGCGCCAGCCGGCAATGGCCTGTTCCGCCCGGCCCGCAGTGTAATGCCAAAACCAGCTCCAACCGCCGATCAACGCGGCAAACAGCACAAGCGCGCCAATATAACGCCAGCGGCGCCGGCGCATGGAACGGGACATGGATTGTGCCATTGCGGACCACACACCTGCCGAATGCGGCGTTTCTGCGCCTTTACGCCTAAGCCTGCGAACCGCAGCTGGGTTGCGCCGGGACATGCGGCCTGTTACGCGAGCGCAAGTCGCCGGGCCCTGTCAACGGCGTGGTGCAAATCCAGCCCTCGATGAGCACAAAATTCGATCAAAGCGGCGGAGACCTGTGGGTTTTCGCCTATGGCTCGCTGATGTGGCGTCCGGGATTCGATTTCCTGGAGCAGCGCAATGCCCGTCTGGTGGGCGCCCACCGTTCGCTCTGTGTCTACTCGTTCGTACATCGCGGCACCCCGCAACGGCCCGGCCTGGTGCTCGGCCTCGACCGCGGCGGCAATTGCCGCGGCATCGCCTACCGGGTGGCTGCGCCCAAGCGCGCGGCCACCATCGATTATTTGCGCGCGCGCGAGCAAGTCACCAAGGTCTACCGCGAAGCCTGGCGCTCGGTCTGGCTCGACGACAACCCGCAGCAGGGCGTACACGCGCTCTGCTACATGGTGGATCGCGGCCATCGTCAATATGCCGGCCGCCTCAGCCTGAGCCAGCAATTGCACTATGTGCGCCAGGGCCACGGCCGCTCCGGCGCCTGCCGCGACTATGTGCTGGCGGCGGTCAAGGAGCTGGAAGCGCACGGCTATCGCGACGACGATCTGCGCCGGTTGGCGAGGCGGCTAAAGGGTATTCACGAATCTGTCACCGTTTAGCGCTGCGGCTTACCGCGGCGCCGACTTGGCTTCCGCCAGCAGGCGCGCGGTGGCAGATT
This sequence comes from Pseudolabrys sp., assembly GCA_050725955.1. Taxonomy (GTDB): domain Bacteria; phylum Pseudomonadota; class Alphaproteobacteria; order Rhizobiales; family Xanthobacteraceae; genus Pseudolabrys. Next base: position 5,306 of record JBOHII010000470.1, read on the forward strand.
CAATGCCGTGCTGCAGCCGCTCGAAAAATATGTCTTTGTCGAGCCCGGGCGCGATCGGATCGAGCACCTCGACCAATACCGTTCCCGGCATCCGCATGATCGAGCGGCGCGGCCAGAACAGGCCGGAATTGAGCGCGATCGGAACGCACGGCACCTCTGTCGCGGCATAAAGCAGCGCCACGCCGAATTTGTAGCGCGGCTCGGCGCCGGCCGGTCGCCGCGTACCTTCGGGGAAAATGATCAACTGGCGGCCGGTCGCGATCTCGATCCGCGCGCGCGCGGTCATGGCGGGAATCGCCTGCGACCCGGCGCTGCGATCGACCGGCACCATCCGGCCCTTGATCATCAACCAGCCGAAGATCGGGATCCACTGCAACTCGCGTTTGACGATGAACAACGGATTGTCGAACAGCGGCAGCAGCGCGAAAGTCTCCCACGCCGACTGATGCTTGGCGGCGACGATTATGGGCCCTGGCGGAATCTTCTCACGGCCGCGGATCTCGTAGTCGATGCCGGCAACGACGCGCAGCAGCACGAGGTTGCAGCGGCCCCACGCTTTCGCAATCGCCAGGATTGCGCGATACGGCATGAAAAACGTCGGCAGCGCGATGATCAGCCACACCGCGGTGTTCAGATAGAACAAGACGTTGAAGGCGATGGAGCGGACGAGGATCACGTGGGCAACGCTCCTTCACGCGTTGTCGGGATCGAGGCGCATGCGGGTCAGCGCGAACAGATACTTCAGATATTCCGCAAATAGCAACCGCGCGGTGTCGAGATTGGACCACCACGGCTCATCCTTCACCTTCGGCGAGATTACCGGATAGGAAATCAATTTGACGTCGGGCAGTTGATGCGCGAATTCGGCCATGGCGCGCGGCATGTGCCAGTTCGAGGTCACCACGATCAGCGAATTGAAGTTGTGCTCGCGCGCCCAGCGCTTGGCTTCGATGGCGTTGCCGAAGGTGTTGAGCGCGGAACGGTCGAGATCGATACAGCAGGAGAAATACTTGGAATAGAGCGGGGTCAGCCGGGCGATTTCGCGCGCGCTGGTCGCGCGGTGCACGCCGCTGATCAGCAGCCGCTTGCCTCGCTCCGTCGCCAGTAGTTCGATCGCATCCGGAATGCGCGAAGCCGCTCCAGTCAGCACCACGATGCCGTCAGCCTTGGTGTCGAGGGTGACTTCCTCGGACGGAACACTCATAGCGAACCAGCCGAATCCGGCGCAGACCAGCACCGCACCGGCGGCCCCAGCAGCCATCGTGAAGAAACCGAGGACGCGTGCGAGGCTGCCGAGCATGTTATTCGATCATATCCAGGGTCCGGTTCACGGTATGCCGGGAGGTCACCGCCGTCACCAGCGCGATCAGCACCACCTGGCCGAGCACGGCGACATAGCCGGCCACGCCGATCGAAAACGATCCGAACATTGCCGAGGTCTGCTCGCCCGCCGCCGTGCCGTTAAACCAGCCGCCGACAGCGCCGGCGAGCGCGAACAATACCATCGCAACGCCGCCGCCGATGGCACCACCTTGCAGGCCGAGCAGCAGAAAATGCCGCTGGAAGCGACCGGCGATGAAGCCGTTCTTGGCGCCGACGAAATGCAGAACCTCGATCACCGGCTTGTTGGTCGCCATGGCGCCGCGGGTCGCGAAGGTGACCGAGAGGATCGTGGCGGCGACCACCAGGATCAAAATGCCGATCCCGACGGCGACTGCGGTCCCCGCCATGGCGCGCATGCGATCGATCCAGCCGCGATGGTCATCGAGCGTGGCGCCCGGCACCTGCTCAGCCAAAATCCGGCGCAGCTGCGGAATATCGGGCGCGGCGCCGCCGGCAATCTTGACCACGATCAAGCGCGGCACCGGCAACTCGTCAAGCGTGAGCCCATTGCCGAGCCACGGTTCGAGCAGTTTGGAGGATTCTTCCTTCGAATAGGGGCGCACGTCGCCGATGCCGGGGAAGGCGCGCGCGGCCGCCGCCGCCTGGGCGACGGCGGCATCGACGTCGCGGCCGGGCGCCGGAATAATCTGAATGGTGACCTCACGCGCGACGTCCGACTGCCATTCGCTCGCCGCGCTGCCGATCAGAATGACCGCGCCGGTGGTGAGCGAGGCGAGGAACGTCATGATGGCGACCACGGCGATAAGCGCACGTCCGGAAATCGAATTGCGCGGCACCAGCGACGCGTCGAAACGCGGCAGCGCACCACCCGGCAGACGCGGCGTCACCGTCATATCGTCCCTGGCCGAATCGGTCATGCTCACGTTTCCTTGCGCGTAATCTTGTCCGAAAGCCGGTCGCAACTTTTCGGGATCATGCGCGCGTCAGTCATAGATATGCAGCCGGCCTTCGTGCAGCACCAGCCGGCGCGCATCGTACTGGTCCATCAGGGCGATGTCGTGGGTGGCGATCACCACCGATGTCCCCGATTTGTTCAGCTCAATGAACAGCCGCAGCAGCCGTTGCGCCAGGCTCGGGTCAACATTGCCGGTAGGTTCATCGGCGAGCAGCAGTTGCGGGCGCGCGATCACCGCGCGGGCGATCGCGGCGCGCTGTTTCTCGCCGCCCGAGAGCACCGGCGGCAGCGCCCACATCCGCTCGCCGAGACCGACCCAGCTCAACAGCTCGACCACCTCGTCGCGATAGGTGTCTTCGGGCCGCCCCATGACGCGCAACGGCAACGCGACGTTCTCATAGGTCGTCATGTGGTCGAGCAGGCGGAAATCCTGGAACACGATGCCGATGCGGCGGCGCAGCGTCGCCACCGCGTCCTTCGACAGGGTAGCGACATCGTGGCCGAACTGGGTGATCAGCCCGCGGGTCGGCTTGAGCGAGAGGAACAAAAGCCGCAGCAGCGACGTCTTGCCGGCGCCGGATGGGCCGGTGAGGAACTGGAATGAGTGCGGTTCGATGCGGAACGTGAGGTCGCGCAGGACCTCCGGCCCCAGTCCGTAGCGCAAACCTACGTTCTCGAATCGGACCACAGGGGTCTCCGGTAAAATCCCTTAAAAGCGCGTGGAATAGTCTGACCGGCAAGTCGCGAAAGCTTCCCCAAAAGCCGTCCGCCGCCCCACTTAACGGCCGGGAATGCCGCTTTTACAGGATTATCGTGGTGCCGCCAGAGCCGCGCGGACGTTAATACCACTCCATTTCCTTAGTCCTGCGGTCGGCATGGTTTCCAGTCCATTAACGGTCGGCTGTTAGATTTTGGGCCAAATTGGCTCCGATGACATGCTGATTGTCTGCCCGAATTGCGCCACCTCCTACATGATCGACCAGGCCGCGGTCGGCCAGGCCGGCCGCACCGTGCGCTGTGCCCGATGCCAAACGACCTGGCACGCCGGCGGGGCCAAAGCCGCGCCGGATGTGACGGCTTTCGTGGACAACGTGATCGCGGAAGCCGAGGCGCAATCGCCGGCACCGGCGCGCGCCAAAGCGCCGCCTCCGCCCGCGGCACCGGCGCCGGCGCCGCAAACCGAGCCCATGCAAGACAGTGGCGACGATTTTGGCGCCGAGCCCACCGAATCGATTACCGCAACCGGTGGCATGACGACGCCGGTCGCCCCGCCGGCGCTTGCAGTTGCAACACCGGCCGAGGCGCTGGTGAGCGAACCGGAGCCGGCCGTGATCGACGACGCGCCGCCGCTGGTGCCGCCGATCGGGCATGAAATGCCGTCGGATACGGACAGTGCCGCGCTCGATCCGGAAGAGGTCGAAAGCTTTGCCGCCCGCCGCCAGCGGCTGCAGACCCGCCGCAAGACCACACGCCGCTCCTCGCGCTGGACCGCGGTCATCCTCGTGCTGGTCGCCTTTAACGTCGCGCTGGTCGGCGCGCGCAAAGACGTTGTGCGGTACCTGCCGCAGACCGCCTCGCTGTTCGAGGCAATCGGCATGCCGGTCAATCTGCGTCATCTCAAATTCGAAAACGTCAGGATTTCGAAGGAAGCCCAGGACGGCGTAAACATCCTAATCGTGGACGGCGCGATCGTGAGCGAGGCCGACAAGCCGGTCACGGTGCCGCGGCTGCGCTTTGCTGCGCGCAACGCCACCGGGCAGGAAGTCTACACCTGGACCGAGTTGCCGACGCGCAGCATCCTCGGGCCCGGCGAGCGGCTGCAATTCCACAGTGAGATTCCCGCGCCTCCGGCCGACGCCAGCGACGTGATGGTGCGCTTCTTCACTGCGCGAGACGCTGGAGCGAAATAAACCCATGGCAAAGATACTGATCGCCGAAGACGATGCCGTCATTCGCGAACTGGTCGTGCGCTCGCTCAATGAGGACGGCCACGAATTGACCGTGGCCACTGACGGCGTGGCGGCGCTCGCTGCGTTGAATCGCCACAACGGCAAATTCGACCTGCTGCTGACCGACGTGAAAATGCCGGACGTCGACGGCATCGCCCTGGCGCTTGCAGCCGGACGCGACCATCCGGACATCGCGATCATGCTGATGACCGGCTTTGCCGATCAGCGCGAGCGCACGCACGCACTGGACGCGCTGGTGCACGATGTGATCACCAAGCCTTTCTCGGTCGATCAGATCAAGGGCGCCGTGCGCGAAGCACTGGTGCAGCGGCATTAGGCGGCATTTGCGACTACGCCGCTGCCGGCGCCGGCAGACCGTTCAATAATTCAGACCAGTGTTGCGATGCGCTCGCGTGCGCAAGACAGGTGCGCGAGAATGGCGTCTCACGATGCGTTTCTTCCACCAATGAACCGCCTTGAACGAAACTCGCGATGCACGGATGGGCCTGAGGTTGAGGGATTTTCTGGAATTAACGGAGCGTCAATTCGAACATCGAAATTCATGCCGGTCGCATCGGTATTCATCACGTGAAATAAGCGCTCAGATATGACTTCAGGCGAAAGCAGTTCGATCGATGATTCAGCACCAAAGGCGTTAG
>JBOHII010000471.1:0-3674 GCA_050725955.1 Pseudolabrys sp.
TCGCGCCCGGCGGCGGCGAATTTTGCCTGCGCCCCGACCTGACAATTCCGGTATCGCGCGACTACCTCGCCTCGCCGTTGGCCGGGCAGCCGGCGGGCTACTGCTATCTCGGCCCGGTGTTCCGCCACGGTGCCGATCAGCCGAGCGAATTCCTGCAAGCCGGCATCGAGTCCTTCGGCCGCGTCGACCAGGCGGCGGCCGATGCCGAGATGCTCTCGCTCGGGCTGGAGGCAACCGCGCATTACGGCCTCGCCGCACCCGACGTCCGCATCGGCGACGTCGCGCTATTCGCCGCGCTGATCGCCGGGCTCGATCTGCCGCCGGCATGGAAGCGACGGCTGGTCAAGGATTTCAACCGCAAGAGCAACCTCGCGCAGGACCTCGACCGTCTGGTGCTCGGCGGCAACAATGCGCGGCCGGAATATCAGGGCGTCCTGGCGGCGCTCGCCGGCTCCGATCCGAAGGGTGCGCATGCGCTGGTCACCGATCTGCTGTCGATTGCCGGGATCAACGCGGTCGGCGGCCGCTCGGTCGCCGAAATCGCGGAACGTTTTCTCGAACAGTCGGCGCTCGGCGGCAGCGCCAAATTGCCGCGCGACGTGCGCGCGCTGATCGAAAAGTTTTTGGGCGTCGCCGGCGATCCCGACGAGGCGGCAGCCGAGCTGCGCGCGCTCGCCGGCGAAGGCGATATGACGGCGGCGCTTGGCCCCGCCATCGACCTGTTCGAAAGCCGCACGGGCTTTCTCGCCGCGCGCGGCATCGACTTGAAGCGCGTGCGCTTCTCCACCGCCTTCGGGCGCGGCTTCGATTACTACACCGGCTTTGTGTTCGAACTGACCGATCCCAAGCGCACCGGCGATCCGCTGGTCGCCGGCGGGCGCTATGACGGCCTGTTCACCCGGCTCGGCAGCGCGCAGCCGATCTCCGCGGTTGGCTTTGCGGTGTGGATCGAGCGCCTGGCGGTCTACGGGGGCGCCCAATGAGCGCATTGGTGCTCGCCGTGCCGGCGAAAGGCCGCTTGCAGGAAAACGCCGAAGCCTTCTTCGCGCGCTCCGGCCTGGCGCTGGTCAAGCCGCGCGGCGCGCGCGATTATCGCGGCACGGTCGCCGGGCTCGACGGCGTCGAGGTCGCTTATCTTTCGGCCGCGGAAATCACCGCGCAACTCGCCGCCGGCACCGTGCATCTCGGCGTCACCGGCGAGGACCTGGTGCGCGAGGTGATCGCGGATGCCGACAGCAAAGTGGTGCTGATCGAAGGCCTCGGCTTCGGCTTTGCCAACGTCGTGGTGGCGGTGCCGCAGGCCTGGATCGACGTGCGCACCATGGCCGACGTCGACGATGTCGGCACGTCGTTCCGCCACACGCACGGCCACCGCATGCGGGTGGCGACCAAATACATCAACCTGACACGCGACTTCTTTTCCGCGCACGGCATCGTCGACTACCGCATCGTCGAGAGCTCGGGCGCGACAGAGGGCGCGCCGGCCGCCGGAAGCGCCGAGCTGATCGTCGACATCACCACCACGGGCACGACGCTCGCCGCCAACGGGCTCAAAGTGGTCGAGGACGGCGTTATCCTCCGCTCGCAGGCCAATCTGGTGGCGGCGCGGGCGGCCGCCTGGGATGCCGGCAATCGCGAGACCGCGCGGGTTATTTTGGATCGCGTGGCGGCGCAGCAGCGGGCGCGTGCCTTCCGCGAGGTGCGCGCGCGCTTTGCCGCCTGCGATGCGCGGCTGGTGGACGCGGCGAAGGAGAAATTCGGTGTGCTCACGCCGTTCGGCGGGCCGATCTCGTCGGGCATGCTGACGCTGCACTGCCCGCCCGATAGCGTCTACGCGCTCACCAGTTTCCTGCGCGAAAACGGCGCCGAGGCGGTGGCGGTGGCCGATCTCGATTACGTTTTCTCGAAGGACAACCCGCTTTATGCCAAGCTCGAGGCGGGCCTGTAGACGACGTGACCGGAGTGACTATAGGTTGAATTTCACCGCTGCAAACAAATCACAATTTTTTGCTGACCGATTAATGTAATTGATCGCCAGCCGACATGGCGGAAATGTCGCGCGCGCATAGGCGCGTTGGCGAACATTCGCCGGCACGCATTCAAACAAAAAATTCTGCGCATCCATACGTCCGCCAGCGATACGCGGCGGCCGGCTCAGCCAAACAAGAAATTTTTTCTTCTCGAATAGTCCATGACATTTCCGTGATCCGCGGGTCGAAACTTGTGAACGCAGGAAGTGTTGCCGGCGCGACCGCCTTGCGCCACAAGGCCGCCCCCGCAGGCGATTCATCTTGCACAATCACAACGGAGCGAAACGGTGAAGACCGGGATCGAGACTACTTTTGTCCCCACGCTTGGCGCCGAGGGCGGCGCGCAATCAGCGCGCGGGAGCGGCGCAATCGTAAAGGGCCTCGGCGTCCTGCGCCGCGGTTGCCTGGCGATCCTTGCGGCCTTACATGAGTCGCGCCGCAAACAGGCCGAACGCGAAATCGCAAGATTCTTCCGGCAGAGCCGGCAAATGAGCGACGATCTTGAACGCAGGATCGATCGCCGCCTGTTCGAATCCGACTGGAGCCCGCGCGAATGAGCGAAGGCTCGCTAAGCAGCGTCAACCACTTCCACCAGGAGAGCACCACAATGGCGGCGACACATAAAGGCGAGTGTTTTTGCGGAGCAATTCACATAGAGGTTTCCGGCGAGCCGGAAGCGATGGGCTATTGCGATTGCCAATCCTGCCGGTCGTGGTCGGGCGGCCCGGTCAATGCTTTCACCCTTTGGAAGCCCGAAGCGGTGCGTGTCACCGCCGGCGCAATCCATCTCGCCACGTTCCAAAAGACCGAACTCAGCCAGCGGCAATATTGCGGGAAATGCGGCGGCCACCTCATGACCAATCATCCCACGCTGGGATTGATCGACGTATTTTCCGCCACGTTGCCGACGTTGCAGTTCAAAGCGGGAATCCACGTGAACTATGCCGAAACCGTTTTGCCGATGCGCGACGGCCTGACCAAACTAAGGGACTTTCCCAAAGAGCTTGGCGGTTCGGGCGAAGCCGTGCCGGAGACATGAGCCCACGGCACCTCCATCCGTGCCGCTTGCAGTCTGAGTGAGGATCAGAACATCGAATAATCGATGGGCTTGGTCCGGTCGAGCTTGCGCTCGATCTTGGGCAGCGGATACTTCAGCCCGCTGGCACAGTTGAACAGCACCACCTGGTCGGACCTCTTGACGCGGCCGTCCTTGAGGCTCTGCTTGTAGGCGGCATAGGTGGCGGCGCCCTCCGGGCACTGCAAGAACCCCTCCTCGCGCGCCATTTCGTCGAGCGCCGCTTGAATGGCGTCGTCCTCGACCGCGATGGCAAAGCCCTTGCTCTCGCGCACTGCGCGCAAGATGAGAAAATCGCCGATCGCCTGCGGCACGCGGATGCCCGAAGCGATGGTATGCGCGTCCTCCCAGCGCGGCGCGTGTTCTTCGCCGGCCTCAAAGGCCTTTACCATCGGCGCGCAGCCGGCCGCCTGCACCGCCACCATGCGGGGACGCTTTTTGCCGATGAAACCGATCGTCTCCAGTTCGGCAAAGGCCTTCCACATGCCGATCAGCCCGGTGCCGCCACCGGTCGGATAGAAGATCACGTCCGGCACGTCCCAGCCGAGCTGCTCGGCGAGTTCCAGACC
>JBOHII010000472.1:0-4422 GCA_050725955.1 Pseudolabrys sp.
CCCAGACGGACCCCGCAATGCGCCTCGAGCACCGCCAGCACCATCGACAGACGACTCGAATCCCAGCCGACCACCGAGCGCCGCGGCGTGCCGAGCGAGGAGGGCGCGACCAGCGCCTGGATTTCGACCAGCAGCGGCCGCGTGCCTTCCATGCCGGCGAAGACGGCGGTGCCGGGCTGGCCGAGATCGCGCTCGGACAGGAACAGTTCGGACGGGTTGGCGACTTCGCGCAGGCCCGATCCGGTCATTTCGAACACGCCAATCTCGTCGGTCGGGCCGAAGCTGTTTTTCACCGCGCGCAGGATACGGAATTGGTGCGAGCCTTCACCCTCGAAGGAGAGCACGGCGTCGACCATATGCTCGACTACGCGGGGACCGGCAATCTGGCCGTCCTTGGTGACATGACCGACCAGGATGATGGCGGCGCCGGATTTTTTGGCGAAACGGATCAGCGCCTGCGCCGAGCCGCGCACTTGCGTGACCGTGCCCGGCGCGGATTCCACCAGTTCGGTCCACATGGTTTGGATCGAGTCGATCACGATCAGGCGCGGCGTCTTGCCTTCCGACAAGGTGGCGATGATGTCCTCGACCGAGGTTTCCGCCGCGAGCTCGACCGCGGCATCGCCCAACGACAGCCGCTCGGCGCGCAGCCGCACTTGGGCGACCGCCTCTTCGCCGGAGATGTAGACCGCGCGGTGGCCGGAACGTGCCAGCGCGGCGGCGGCTTGCAGCAATACCGTGGATTTGCCGATGCCGGGGTCGCCGGCCATCAGCAGCACCGAGCCGCGCACGAAACCGCCGCCGGTGACGCGGTCGAATTCGGCGAGCCCGCAAGGTAGCCGGGGCGCTTCATGCGCCTCGCCGGTCAGCGGCTCGAGCGCGAACAGGCGGCCTTTGCCGGGCTTGCGGCCCGGCCCGGGGCGCTCGGCGCCTTCTTCGGCGAGCGTGTTCCACTCGCCGCAGGCCTCGCATTTGCCCTGCCAGCGGGGCGCCGCCGCGCCGCAGTTCTGGCAGATGAAGCTGAGATTGCGCTTGGACAAGGAATCGCCCTCGGAATGCTGACCAGCAGCCTAAAGCCGCCATGAGAACATTACAAGAACATTGTTTAAGAAAGCGCTGATACCAGGGGATTTACTGCATTCTGGCGCTTAGCCCCGATAAACCCGGTGATACCGCCTGCCCAAGTTGGTCAGCACCTCGTAGCCGATGGTGCCGGCGGCGTTGGCGAGCGTGTCGACAGTGATTCCGTCGCCGATCAGCGTCACAAGATCGCCGCGCCGGGCGCTGCCGTCGGGCAGGTCAGTGATGTCGATTGCCAACAAGTCCATCGAAACGCGGCCGGCCAGCGGGCAGCGCTTGCCGGCAACGATGGCGTCGGCGCCGGGCGCGTCGTCGGAGGCGCTCGCCGCGCGCAGATAGCCGTCGGCGTAGCCCACCGCGACGACCGCGACGCGGGTTGCGCGCTTGGCGGTCCAGCCGGCGTCGTAACCGACTGTCTCGCCGCGCGGCACGCTGCGCACCTGCACGATGCGCGCCTGCAAGTCGATCACAGGGCGCATCGGGTTGCTCTGCCCCGGGATCGGATTGACGCCATAGAGTGCGACGCCCGGACGCACCATGTCGCAATGGGCGGACGTGCCGATAAAAATGCCGGACGAATTGGCGAGCGAGGAAGGGATGCCGCGATAGAGGACGCGCACCTCCCGGAACACATTGATCTGGCGGGCATTGAGCGGATGCTCCGGCAGTTCGGCGCAGGCGAGATGGCTCATCAGCAGGCTGATGCCGTGGTTTTCAGCGCGGATGCGCGGCGCCAGTGCGGCGGCGTCATTCACCGAGACGCCGAGCCGGTTCATTCCGGTGTCGACATGCAGCGCGGCCCCGCCGCGCCAGCCTTGCGTGTTGCAGAAGGCGTCCCATTCGGCGAGCTCGACCATGCTGCCGATCACCGGCCGGGCGCGGATTTCGGCATAGGCTGGCGCGGTTTCCGGCAGCAGGGAATTGAGCACATAGATTGCAGGCTCGGACACGACGTTGCGCACGCGCCGCGCCTCGCCGAGATCGGCGACGAAGAATGACTTGCAGCCGGCTTTGCCGAGCGTTGCCGCGACCTGTTCGATGCCGCAGCCATAGCCGTCGGCCTTGATCACGGCGGCGCATTCCGCCGGCATGGCGCGGCGGGACAGCGCGCGCCAATTGGCTTCGATGGCAGCGAGATCGATGCTGAGAATGCCGCCCGCCTGCGCCGCCGGCGGGCCTGAGGCGACATCAATTTCAGGGCCCTGCGCCGCCGGGCTCAAACTGGGATCGGTCTCGGATTCGATGATGGCCATAACGGCTAGGGTTTAGCGGCCTCGGCGCGCCACGTCCATGCGGGGTGTCGGCCCTAAAACAAAGGGGAAATCAGGCCTGGAAAATGAGCATGATAAAAGCGGCAAATAGCATCACGTGCACGGCGCCTTGCAGGATATTAGTTCGGCCGCTGGCAAATGTAACGACGCAGACGGCGAGCGTCAGCAAAAACAAAACGTTATTGGCCTTGTCGAGCCCGAGGTAGACCTCGTGCCGGGTCAAATTGCTGACCAGCAACATCGCCGGCACGGTGAGCCCGATGGTCGATAAAACCGATCCCAGCGAAATATTGACGGAACGCTGAAGCCTATTGGTCGCGGCGGAACGCGTCGCAGCGATCGCCTCGGGCGTGGCCACCAGCATGGCGATGATGACGCCACCGAGCTGATCTGGGGCCTTCAACGTCTCGATGAAATAATCGATGGGGTGGGCGAGTTGCTCGGCCAAAAACACCACGGGCAGAATATAGGCCACGAGCAACGCGGCATGCCACCTCAACGATCGGGCGGCTTTCGGCAGCGCGGGCGGTTCGGTTTGGTCGTCTCCATCGCTGATGAAATAGCCCCGGTGCCGCCCGGTCTGAATGGCGAGGAATGCGCAATAGAGGCCGAGCGACATGACAGCCACAAAAATTTGCTGCGGGACGGAAAATGTCGGCCCGGGTGTCGTGATGGTAAAGTTTGGAAGGGTGAGCGTTAGAACCGTCAAGGGAATGATGACGCCAAGGTAGGCATTCGCGCCTTGCAGGTTGTAGTGCTGCTCGCTGTGGCGCCAGCCGCCCAGCAGCAGCGATCCGCCGACCATGCGGCCGAGAATGATCATGACGATGGCAAACAGCGTGTCGCGGACCAGCGTCGGATTGTTTTCGCCGTGCAGCATCACGGCGGAAATGCTCAAGACCTCGATTGAGGTCACCGAAAAGGTCAGCACCAGCGTCCCGTAGGGCTCACCGAGGATTTCGGCGACGTTGTCCGCGTGTCGGGCTACCGACAGGGCAGAGCCCAGCACAGCTCCGAAAAGCCAGATGAAAATGAGAGCGAGCCACAACGGATTGGCCAGCGCGTCGTACACCCTTTCGCCGGACAAAAAGAAGGCGAACGCGGTGCCAAGGCTGATGGCGAGAAACCATTCGGCCCCAATGGCGTTGCGCAGTCGACCCGATTTTTTTCGTTTCACGAGCTACCGCCAGGGCGAGTACGGCCGCGGTCGCCTAGCCGATCCGTTCCGGCAGGTGATCGACTTTGGCCAGCGAGGAGAATTTCGTAATAGCGCCTTCGAATTGCAGTTCGACCGTGCCGGTCGGGCCATGGCGCTGCTTGCCGATGATGATTTCAGCCTTGCCGTCGACCTTTTCACCATCCGCCATCCATTGGGCAAACTTCTCGCGATCAGATTCCAGGGGCTTACGCATTTTGTGGTAATAATCTTCGCGGAAGACGAACAGCACCACGTCGGCGTCCTGTTCGATCGAGCCGGATTCGCGCAAGTCCGAAAGCTGCGGGCGCTTGTCGTCGCGGTTTTCCACCTGGCGCGAGAGTTGCGATAGCGCCAGGATCGGCACGTTGAGTTCTTTCGCCAGCGCCTTCAGCTTGGTGGTGATCTCGGTGATTTCCTGCACGCGGTTTTCTTGGCTGCGGCGGGTCGAACCCTGTAGCAGTTGCAGATAGTCGATGATCAGCAGGTCAAGGCCGCGCTGGCGTTTGAGCCGGCGCGCGCGGGCGGCAAGCTGCGCCACCGACAGGCCGCCGGTCTCGTCCACAAAAAACTTCAAGTTTTGCAATTCGATCGAGTGGTCCTTGATCCGTTCGAATTCGGCCGCGCTGATGCCGCCGCGCCGGATCTGGTTCGACGGAATGCCGGTATGCTCGGCGATAATACGGGTGGCGAGTTGCTCGGCCGACATTTCGAGAGAGAAGAAACCGACAATGCCGCCATTGGTGGTGACGGTGTGGCCATCGGGCCGCACTTCGCCCTGCCAGGCGCGCGCGACGTTGTAGCCGATATTGGTGGCGAGCGCGCTTTTGCCCATGCCGGGCCGGCCGGCCAGGATGATCAAGTCGGACGGCTGCA
>JBOHII010000473.1:0-6286 GCA_050725955.1 Pseudolabrys sp.
GCTCGCCAGACCGATCGAGCCGACGATCACATCGAAGGCGCGCGGTTGTCTCATCTATGCCGGCACTTTGCCGAACAGCATCATCGCGCACTGATGGGCGGAGTACCCAGCGGATGTTGTGGAGACACCGCCCCGATGCGGCTCTTCAACTTGGCGCGCAGTTCCTCCGCCACCAGATGGGCATCGACCGCGTCACGTATGATCTGCGGCCGAATGAAGATGATGAGCTCGGTACGCTGCGTTACCAATTTCTGATGCGAGAACGCGTCGCCCAGGTAACTGGGAAGCTGATCGAGTAGCGGAATGCCGCTGCGCGTCTTGCTTTGTGTCTCGCTGATCAAGCCGGCCAGCAGCACCGTCTGCCCGTCGGCAACCGTCAAGGTGCTTTTGACTTTCCGCTGCGAAATGGTCGGTGTCAGGCTCCCCGGGGTCGTGGTGTCGGAAACGTTGCTGATTTCTTGTTCGATATCGAGCCGGACATTACTGTTAAAGCTGACGCGGGGAACCACGCGCAAGATGATGCCGGTGTTCTGATAGTTGATGGTGTTGACGACGGCGTTATTCGAGCTGAGCACCGTCGCCGTACCGGTGGTGATCGGAACCTGGTCGCCGACCTGTAATGTTGCGACACCATTGTCCACCACGACCAGGGAGGGATTGGACAGGATCTTCACGTCAGTGACGGCATGCAGCGCATCGAGAATGACCTGCGGGTTCGCCTCAGACCCGACCAATATGTTGAAGCCGGGCAGCACGCGGCTCAAGACCGCGCCGCCTATGGTGTTCACGGCTGAACCGGTGTCGGGTGGCGCGCCAAGGTTGGTGCTTTTTAGGAAAAACTGAACGCCATATTCCAAGTTGTCATTCAGCGTGACTTCGGCAATCGTCGCGTCGAACGCGACTTGCAATTGTGGCCGGTCTATCTGCCGCAGCGCGCCTTCGATGATGCGATAGCTTTCCTCATTGGCGTAGATTAGCAGCGAATTATTGACGACGTCGGCGGTAATGCGAATGCCAGGCAAGATCGGGCCGTTTGTTTGACCACCCGTGTGCGGATTGCTCAACGCCGGTGAACTGGCGGGCGTAGAAATTTCGGGGCCCGACTGTCGGCTTGCCGGCGGTCCGCCCGTGAGCCGCTCTGCGGGGGTCAATGTGGTCGATCCTGCGCCACTCGACGTGGTCGTCAGGCCGCCGCCCGGCGCGAGCTGGTTTGCCGCCGAATCTATTGTGCCGGATGAACCGCCTCCGAACATTTCATTCAGGATCGCCGCGAGATGCTTCGCTTCGCCGTAACGGACGCGGTAAACCTTCACGCCGGTGCTGGAGATTTCCGAATTGTCGAGGCGGCGGATCCAGTCTTGCGCGGTCTTCAGCAATGCCGGCTTATCGGTAGCGACCAAGATTGCGTTTAGCCGACCGATTGGCTGTAGTTTGACGAGGTGCTCATTGAGCCCGCCAACGCCGGTATCCATGATCTTTTCGATTTCGGCGATGACTGGCTCCGGGGTGCTGTGACGCACGGGAAAAATGCCGACCGTTTGGCCCTGCATCCAATCGGTATCGAAACTCAATACAGTCTCGACCGCGTTGCGCCGGTCTGGCCCGGTACCTTGGATGATGAGCAGATTGCGCGTGCTGTCGACGCGGATCGTGCCTTGTTTAGTGGCGAAGTTCTCCAACAGCTTAGTAATGGTCGACGCCGCGACATAGCGCAGCGGAACCACGCTGATTCCGTAGCCTGGTTGCGGCAGCCGGCCATTGGCTGCGACGTCGAGATGGCCGTTGGCGACCGCTTCATTGATGGGAACCAGACGATAGCCGTTGGTTTCGCGCAACAGCGCGACATTGCTGACCCGCAGCGCGCTTTCGAGCACGAAGAGCACGTCGTTTTTGGCAACCGGTCGACCCGAGGAAAGGGTGACGGTGCCCTGCACACGTGGATCGATGATATAGCCGACACCGAGAATGTCGCCGAGAATAACCTTAGCGACCGTTGCGACCGGAGCATTTTCGAAGCTGAGATCGTAACCATCGCCGGTTGCCGATGGTTGGGCCCCCTCGATTTTTACCGACCCTGTGATATCCGCACTATCCGCCGATCCAGGGTAGACGACCGGCCGCACATCCTTGCCTCGATTGACGGCGGCCGGGCCTGAGGGCTGTGGATAACGTGGCAGCAAATCGACTGATTGGACCAGATCGGGAATGTTAGGCGATTGTGTCTTTGGACCGTCTGGTATCAGTTTGCTGCAAGCCACCAGCGATAGGCTGGAGAGAGCAAAAGCAGTCACTGCCAGTGCAAGGGGAACCGGCCGGAACTCACGCATAAAGCGACCGCTGGTCGACAATTTGCCCGCCTCAATACGCTACTCACCGCGTCTGCCCCAAATTGCGACGCCGCTCCGTAAGCCCTTATTAATTGATAGTTGTTTTTGATGCTCGATACTTATACTGCTAGCTTTCAAGCCGAATTTGCAATAGCGCACGACGCGGTCCTGCCACTCTTGTGGACAACGCGATGTCGATAAATTTATCGGAAGATTTTGCAAAATATCTGGTCAGCAAAAACTTTATTGCCGGCGATCTGATTGCGAAGCTCGATTTGCAAAATGCCCAGAATGCCGGGCAAACATTGCGCCGATTATGGGAGCTCACCGATTTGTCGGCAAACGACTTTGCCGACGAGGTGGCCCGCTTCCACGGCATTCCGCGCTTGAGCCTCGCGCAGCTGATGGAAGCGTCAGCACTGGTCGGACGGTTTTCCCGGCGGTTTGTGCGCGAAATGGTCGTCTTTCCCTACGAGACGCCGGACGGGCAGTACCAGCTTGCGGTTGCCGATCCAAATGACGCGGCGCCGGTGCGGGCCGCCGAAATCGTGCTCGGCGGCCGGGTTGGCGTCATGGTCGCGTCATTTGAAGATATCGCCACAGTTCTCACCGCGCGCATCGGTGACGATGATTCTGCCTTGCCCGATGTTTCCGATGCCGAATCCGCCCACGCCGACGATGACATCGAAAACCTGCGCGATCTTGCGAGCGGCGCACCGATCGTGCGCGCGGTCAACGATCTGCTCGAGAAGGCGATGGAGCTGCGCGCAAGCGACATTCATATAGAGCCGTTCCGTAACGGCCTCAACGTGCGCATGCGCGTCGACGGCTTGCTGCGCGCCGTCGCGGCGCCGGCCGGGGCGTTACCGCAAGCACTGATTTCTCGCATCAAGATTCTGTCCGGCCTGAATATCGCCGAACGCCGCCTGCCGCAGGACGGCGCCGCGCGGCTGCGCGTCGCGCGCTCGGAAATCGACATCCGCGTCGCCACCATGCCGACCCAGCATGGCGAGTCGGCGGTCGTACGTCTGTTGCCACGCGACCGCGGCCTGCTCGAACTCGCCAAGCTCGGCCTGTCGGATGAAGATGAAGCGCGCATGAAACATCTGCTGTCGCTGCCGCACGGGATGATCGTCATCACCGGGCCAACCGGCAGCGGCAAGACCACGACGCTGGCGACGATGCTATCGCTGCTCAACCAACCAACCCGTAAGATCCTGACCGTCGAGGACCCGGTCGAATACGAGTTGCACGGCGTCAACCAGTCGCAGGTGAAGCCATCTATTGGGTTGACCTTCGCCACCGCGTTGCGCGCCTTCGTGCGCCAGGATCCCGACGTGATCATGGTCGGAGAAATCCGCGATGCCGAGACCGCCAATATCGCAATCCACGCTGCGCTAACCGGCCATCTCGTGTTGACGACACTGCATACCGAGACCGCGGCGGCGGCGCTGCCGCGTCTGCTCGACCTCGGGGTCGAGGGCTTTCTGCTCAAGTCGACCTTGCGCGCGACCATCGCCCAAAGGTTGGTGCGCATCCTGTGCGACCGCTGCAAGACTCGCAAAACGCTTAACCCCGACGATCTTGCCGAGGACCCGCGCTTTGCCGCGCTCGGCTTCAAGCCGGGCGACACGGTCTACGAGCCGCATGGCTGCGACCGCTGCGGCGGCACCGGCTACCGCGGGCGCAGCGGCATTTTCGAGATCATCGAGATGACCGGCCGGGTGCGCGATCTGATCACCGAACATACCGACTCGGAAATCATTCATCGCGCGGCGGTCGATGCCGGCATGAAAACCATGGTCGAGGACGCCATCAGCAAGTGCCGGACCGGGGTGACATCGGCCGCGGAAGTTCTGCGTGTAACGACGGTGGGGGCTTAACGTGCCGAGCTTCCGCTATCGCGCCCTGACGCAAAATGGCGACCTGGTGAGCGGCTCGATCACCGCGCCGACCGCGGGAGAAGTCGCCAATCGCATCGAATATCTCGGCCTGGTGCCGATCGAGACCATTACCGAGGCGCGCGACAACTACAAGTCGCGGCTGAATTTGTCCCTGTTGTCGCGGCCGACCGCCGAGGATGTGACAGTCTTCACCCGCGATTTGGCACTTTTGCTCAAGGCCGGCGCGCGCATCGACGACGCGCTTGACCTCTTGGCGGTCGATATCGACGTCGGACGATTGCGTCCGATGGCAGCGCAAATTCGCGGCCGCGTTCTCGCCGGCGAAAGCCTGTCGGAAGCGCTGCTGCAACATCCCACGCTATTTCCGGCGATGTATGTCGCGCTGGTGCGCGTGGGCGAGGCCTCCGGCGCGCTCGACCATGTGCTCGACGTGCTCGGCAAAGAGCGCAGCCGCGGCGAGGCGATGCGCCGCAAAGTGACGGACGCCTTGCGCTATCCCGCTTTCGTGCTATTCGCCGCCTGCGGCGTGCTGGCGTTTTTTCTGCTATTCGTCTTGCCGCAGTTCGCCGCGGTGCTCAAGGACTTCAACGCCAAGCTCGACCCGACCGTAGCGGCACTGTTCGACCTATCGACCTTCGTGCGTGCGCATGTCGAGGCTATGGAGGCAGCGGGCATCGTGCTGATTGTTTGCGGCTGGCTCTTGCTGCGCCGCGCCAGCGTGCGGGCGAGGATCGTCGGCCAGTTGACGCGGCTGCCGTTGCTCAGCTCAGTGGCGAGGCTCAATCGCACCGCATTGTTCTGCCGCAACCTTGGCGTCCTCCTCGGCAGCGGTGTTCCGCTCACCATGACACTACGCATTCTCGTTGATATGCTAGGCACGAGCGACAACGCGATCTGGAGCCGAGCCGTGGACCGGGTTCGACACGGGGGAAAACTATCGGACGCGCTTGCCGACACGACTTTGCTTCCCGCCATGGCGATCCGGATGTTGCGCATCGGGGAAGAAACCGGGCAGTTGCCCATGCTCGCCGGCAACGTCGCCGAATTCTACGAGGCCAAGCTGCAGCGCAGCCTTGATCGTATCGTTGGTATCACGGGGCCGCTGGCAATAATCATCATCAGCACGATTGTCGGCGGCTTGATCGTGTCGGTGATGACGGCGTTGTTGTCAGTCACCCAGGTCATTGAATAGAAGGCGATGACGATGCTCGTCGAACCGGCAAAATTACGCGGGCGCTTGCGCGGGCAGGGCGGCTTCACGCTTATCGAGATTCTGGTTGTCATCGCCATCATCGCGCTAATCGTGAGCCTGGTCGGCCCGCGTGTGCTAAATTATCTCGCCGAGTCGAAAGTCAAGGCAGCGAGGATCCAGATCCAGAGTCTCGGCAGCGCGCTCGATCTGTTCAATCTCGATACCGGCCGTTATCCGACCACCGGCGAGGGCCTGACGGCGCTGGTGCAATCGCCGGGCACGATTCCGTCCTGGAACGGCCCGTATTTGAAAGGCGGCGTGGTGCCGAACGACCCGTGGGGCAAGGCCTATGTTTACCGTTCGCCAGGAGAGCACGGTGCCTATGATATCATGTAATATGGTTCGGACGGTCAGGAAGGCGGCACCGGTACGGCCGCTGATATCGGCAGCTGGATGCGCTGAACGTGCCGATTGCGAGGGCGGCTTCACCATCATCGAAGTCGTTTGCGTTCTCGCTATAATCGCGCTTGTCGCCGCCATTCTGCTGCCGGAAGTGCCGCATGGTACCTCGCGCTCGCGGCTTGCCGCCTATGCGCTGGAAATTGCGGTGGTGCTCAAGACCGACCGCACGGCCGCGATCGAGCGCCACACTGCGATCGCCACCGACATTGACGCGCTCGGCCGCTCGGTCAGGGCTGGCGCATCATCCCGCGCCATCCGCGTGCCGGCCGACGTGCGGTTCGACGCCGCGCTCGCCGCCCGCTGCAACCAGCGCGAGGCCGGATCGACGATCACCTTCTTTGCCTCCGGCATGTCCTGCGGCGGCGTGATCGCGCTGACACGGTTGGGGGTTGGCTACCAAA
>JBOHII010000474.1:0-2072 GCA_050725955.1 Pseudolabrys sp.
GTCCGGACGGCAGAATGGCGACCTCATCGCCGGCTTTGGCGCTGCCGCTCACGATCGTGCCGGCAAAGCCGCGAAATTCCGAATTGGGCCGATTGACCCATTGCACCGGCATGCGGAACGGCTTGGCAGCGCGGTCGTCCTCGACGTCGACCGTCTCCAGATATTCGAGCAGATGCGGCCCGGAATACCAGGGCGTGCGTTTACTGCGCGACGAAACATTGTCGCCAAAGCGCGCCGAAAGCGGAATGGCCGTCACCGCCTTGAAGCCGAGCGAGTCGGCAAATTCGTTAAAGTGTGAGGCAATCTGCTCGAACACGGCGCGATCGAAATCGGTGAGATCGATCTTGTTCACCGCGAGCACGACGTAGCGGATGCCCAACAGGCTCGCGATGATCGCGTGCCGGCGCGTCTGGCTCAATAGGCCCTTGCGCGCATCGACAAGCAGCACCGCAAGCTCGGCATTGGAAGCGCCGGTCGCCATGTTGCGGGTGTATTGCTCATGACCCGGCGTGTCGGCGACCACGAAGGAGCGCCGCTTCGAGGTGAAATAGCGATAGGCGACATCGATTGTGATGCCCTGCTCGCGCTCGGCTTCCAGGCCATCGAGCAGCAAGGCAAAATCGATGTCCTCGCCCGTGGTGCC
Organism: Pseudolabrys sp.; assembly: GCA_050725955.1. GTDB lineage: Bacteria > Pseudomonadota > Alphaproteobacteria > Rhizobiales > Xanthobacteraceae > Pseudolabrys. The sequence goes on from JBOHII010000474.1 coordinate 644, forward strand.
GTGTTTTTTCGAATCGCGGTCGAGCGCGGCCAAGTGGTCCTCAAAGATGAGGTTCTGCTCGTAGAGCAGACGGCCGATCAAAGTGGACTTACCGTCGTCGACCGAGCCGCAGGTAAGAAAGCGAAGCGCCGGGCGGGCGTCGGCGCTGTCGCGCTGCGCGGCAGCCGCGGCGGTGACGGGTGCGGCCGCATCCATCAGAAATATCCCTCACGCTTCTTCTTTTCCATCGATCCGGATTCGTCGTGATCGATGACGCGGCCCTGGCGTTCCGAACTGGTCGAGCCGCGCATTTCCGCGATGATCGCGTCAAGCGTATCGGCGTTCGAACGGATGGCGCCGGTCAGCGGATAGCAGCCCAGCGTGCGAAAGCGGACCTGCAGCATGCGCGGCGTCTCGCCGGCGGCGAGCGGCAGCCGTTCGTCGTCGACCATGATCAGCGTGCCGTCGCGCTCGACCACCGGGCGCTTCTTGGCGAAGTACAGCGGCACCACCGGGATGTTTTCGGCCCGGATATATTCCCACACGTCGAGCTCGGTCCAGTTGGACAACGGGAACACGCGCATGGATTCGCCGGTCTTGATGCGGGTATTGAACAGCCGCCACAGCTCGGGCCGCTGGTTGCGCGGGTCCCAGCCGTGATTGGCGGAACGGTGGGAGAAGATGCGCTCCTTGGCGCGGCTTTTTTCCTCATCGCGGCGCGCCCCGCCGAATGCGGCGTCGAAGCGCCACTTATCCAGCGCCTGGCGCAGGCCTTCCGTCTTCATGACCTGGGTGTGGATCGCCGAGCCCGAGGATATCGGAGAAATACCCCGAGCAAGGCCGTCCTTGTTGACGTGCACGAGCATGTCCGTGCCGAGCCGCGCCGCCGTTTCGTCGCGGAACGCGATCATTTCGCGGAATTTCCAGGTCGTGTCGACGTGCAACAGTGGAAACGGCACCTTTCCGGGCTGAAATGCCTTTTGCGCGACGTGCAGGAGCGCGCTTGAATCCTTGCCCATCGAGTACAGCATCACCGGACTGCGGAATTCGCTGACCACCTCGCGCATAATGAAGATCGCCTCGGCCTCGAGCCTGCGCAGGCGAATATGGTGCTGACGCCAATCCATCCGATGAATCCAAGCCCTTTGGCCGGTACTGCTACTTCATTTCGATCGCTTTTGGGAGCAGCTGTTATTTCAAATTGACCGGCCGCGGGGGAAAATCCGCCCCCAAACCATCATGGCCGGAGCGCACGCCGCACGGCAGCGACGATGCGATCCTGCGTCGGCTCATCGAGATAGGCATGCATGGGCAGGCTGATGACTTCGCCGGCAAGCCTGTCGCTCACCGCTACGCCGCCCTCGCCCACCGGATAATGCTTATAGGCCTGCTGCCGATGCAGGGGGATCGGGTAATAGATTGCCGTCGGGATACCCTCGGCCTTGAGCGC
>JBOHII010000475.1:0-2851 GCA_050725955.1 Pseudolabrys sp.
GCATTCACATGCGCGCACGCGCGCCGAGCGGGCGTGGCGCGGCGCCAACAAATCGCTCCGGCCTATTTGCCTGCCGCGGCTTTGAGGATCGGGGTGAGCCGCGCGATTTCGCTGTGCACCAGTTCGCCCAGCGCCTTGGGTCCGCGTCGGTTGGGTTCGGCGATTTCGGCGCCGAGACCGGCGAAGCGCTTTTGCACGGCGGGCTCGTCGAGGCCCTTGCTCAGCGCCGCGGCCAGTTTGTCGATGACCGCCTTCGGCGTGCCTTTCGGCGCGAATACCGCATAGAACGGCGCGCAGTCGAATTCGGGCAAGCCCTGCTCGTAGGAGGTGGGCACGTCCGGCAAGAGCGGGCTGCGCTTCTTGGCGGCGATAGCGAGCGCCTTGACATTGCCCGCGCGCACGTGCGGCAGCGGCCCGAGGATCGGGTCGCAATCATAATCGATCTGCCCGGCGAGAATGGCGTTCATCACCGGCGCCGTGCCGGTGAATGGCACCATTGTCGGCTTGATGCCGATCGCCGAGTTGAGCAGCAGGCAACCGATATAGGAGACGGAGCCGACGCCGGCGTGGCCCATGTTGAGCTTCTTTTCGTTGGCCTTCGCATAGGCGACGAATTCCTTGAGATTGTTGACGGGAATGTCCTTACGCACGGCGAGCAGCTCCGGCTGCACGGCGATCAATCCGACCGGTTCGAAATCCTTCTCCGGGTCGTAGCCGAGATTGGGATAGAACACCGGGGCCAGCGCATTCGTGCCCATGTGCCCGGAAATGAGCGTGTAACCGTCGGCCGGCGCCTTGGCGGCGCGCAGCGTGCCGACGGTGCCGCCAGCGCCGCCGATATTCTCGACCACGAAATTCTGCCCGAGATGGCGGGAGAAGATGTCCGCCACGATGCGGCCGGTGATGTCGGCCGGGCCGCCGGCCGCAAACGGTACGATCACCGTTGCCGTTCTGGTCGGGTAATCCTGCGCCTGCGCGCCGCCAAAAGCGGCGAGCAGGCAAAATGCCGCTGCCATGCACTGCTTATTCATCGTCGCCTCCCCCTTTCGGCCGGACTTTGTGAACGCAGCCGGCTCTTGTGACGGCAAGCTTGGCATTTCGCGCGCCGGCTGGGGAGGGGACCAAACGCCATGGCCGGTATGCGCCGCTATGGGCGCCCGTCGACGAACTGTTCGCGAAGCGATGCGGCCATTGCCATCCATCGCCAAAAGACATCCATCCACAAGGAGAACCCAATGGATATCGACACCCACACCGATCTCGAAACCAAGGCGGGCATCCCGCTCGACGCCGTGGTCACGCATGGCGAGATGATGCGCGCCTTCGAGGCCTTCAAGCAGGCCAACGACGAGCGCCTGACGCTCGGCGAAAAACGCGGCGCCGACGTCGTGCTCGAGGAAAAGCTCGCGCGCATCGACCGCTCCATCGACGCACAGGTGCGCCGGCTCGACGAGATCACGCTGAAGAACGCGCGGCCCGCTTTGGGCGGCGAGCGCGCGGCGCAACGAAGCGCATCCGCGCTCGAGCACAAGGCGGCGTTCGAAGCTTATGTGCGCTCGGGCGAAGCCGCCGGCTTGCGCGCGCTGGAACTCAAGGCGCTGTCGGCCGGCTCCAATCCGGACGGCGGCTATCTGGTGCCGCCGGAAGTCGAGACGCAGATCGGCGCGCGGCTGACCGCGATCTCGCCGATCCGCTCCATCGCCGGCGTGCGCACCATTTCGGGCAACGTCTACAAGAAGCCGTTCATGACAGCCGGCCCCGCGGTCGGCTGGGTGGGCGAGACCGACGCGCGCACGCAGACGACGTCGCCGACGCTCGACGAGCTGTCGTTCCCGGCCATGGAGCTCTACGCCATGCCGGCGGCGACCGCGACGCTGCTGGAAGACGCTGCGGTGAATATCGACCAATGGCTGGCCGGCGAGGTCGAGCAGGTGTTTGCGGCGCAGGAGGGCACGGCGTTCGTCACCGGCGACGGCTCCAACAAGCCGAAAGGCTTCCTCAGCTACACCGCGGTCGACAACGCGTCGTGGACCTGGGGCGACATCGGCTATATCGCATCGGGCACCGCCGGCGCCTTCCCGTCGTCAAATCCGTCCGACGTGCTGGTCGATCTCGTCTACGCGGTGAACGCCGGCTACCGGCAGAACGCCGTGTTCGTGATGAACCGCAAGACGCAGAGCGCCATCCGCAAGTTCAAGGACTCCAGCGGCGGTTACCTGTGGCAACCGCCGGCGCAAGCGGGCGGCAAGGCGTCGCTGATGACCTTCCCGGTGATCGAAGCCGAGGACATGCCGGACATCGCGGCCAATTCGCTGTCGATCGCCTTCGTCGATTTCAACCGCGGCTATCTGGTGGTCGATCGCGCCGGCGTCACCGTGCTGCGCGATCCCTATACGGCCAAGCCCTACGTGCTGTTCTACACGACCAAGCGCGTGGGCGGCTGCGTGCAGGACTTCGACGCCATCAAGCTCTTGAAGTTCGCGGCGTAACCCCCCGAGGCCAGACCTGGTCAGGTCTGGCGTCAAAGCTGGCCGCCTTCCGTCTTCCCCCTCTCCCCGCTTGCGTCCATGCGGAGCATGGCTCCGCCATGACGAGAGGGAATGAAGAAGATCGAGGATGGTGCCCATGAACCCCACGATCGAGATCACCGGCGTCCGCCTCCGGCCCGCCATGGTGCCGATCCGGCGCGTGCTCAATACGCGCGTCGGCCGCTTCACCAAAGGGCCGTTTCTGCTGATCGACCTGGAGCTGAAGGGCGGCGGCGCGGGGCATGCGCTGTGCTTCACCTTCCTGCCGATTGCGCTCAAGGTGGTGCCGATCTTGATTGCGGATCTGGTCGAAGGCGTGAAGG
>JBOHII010000476.1:0-6368 GCA_050725955.1 Pseudolabrys sp.
AGATGGGTCAGCCGCGTTTCCTCCGCCGTCAGAGCGCGCATCGGCTCCCATGGCGGAATACGCAATGCCAGATCGAGCAATTCGATCGAGCCGCCCATCTCGATGGTGTATTTCGCCAGCCGACCGATATCGCGCTGCACCAGCACGAGGTCCTCGGCACTGTAGTTGGCTGCGGTCGGATCGTCGCGCCGATCGCCGAGCCAGATTTGATGCACCATCACGCGCGCTTGCTCCGGCACGGTGCGGTGAACGCCGCCGAGCAGCACGAAGCCGCACATGGATTCGCAGTCGGCGACGGCCGAGTATTTGCCGCGCGGGGTGTCCTGCTCCGCGCCGTCGAGATCGACAATGCGGCCCACCGTGGTGTCGAGGCCGCGCCGGCGGATGTCGCGGCCGAACGCCATGGCGCCATGCACCGAGCCGCCGTCGGAGTCGAGAACCAGCGTCGCGCCGGTGAGGTCGCGGTCTTGCGCGAACAGGTCGAAATCGCGCGCCGTGTCCGCGGTGATTGCGCCGCTCGCCGCGATCCACAGTTTGCATTTCGTGCCGCAGGTATGCGCCGGCCCTTGCAGGCGCAATTCGAAGCGCATCGGCAGCGTGCGGTCGACCGTCTCGGCGGCGGCGGGCAACAGCGTAACCGGCGCCGTCAACGCGAGCGCAACAGCAAACGCAAGGGAGCGAGTCATTCTTCCCCCTTCTTGCCGCCGAGCCCTTTTCTGGCGCGGTTTTCCCCGCATTTGTGCTGGGCTTTGGCGGCTTAGAAACCCCCGACCCGGTCACTTTTAATGAGCGGCAGGATTCGGGTCCAGTGTAAAATAGTTGCTATTAACCGCCGTCGTCGGCGCGGCTTGGAACTTGCGTTGGAACTTCCCAACCTTCTTGTTTCGACTGAATTGGCACCTCCACAGGAACTTCAATGGCGCTCAAGCGGCAAAACGAAGCGAGTCCGGGCGGTCTTGCGCACCTGCCGCGCCTCGCCGGCCGCGGCATGGTCGCGCTCTACCGCTATACGCTATCGCCGCTGATCGGCCCGCGCTGCCGGCACCTGCCAACTTGTTCCGACTATGCCGATGAGGCGATTTCCCGCTTCGGGCTGTGGGCGGGCGCCTGGATGGCACTCGCACGTGCTTTGCGCTGCCATCCCTGGGGAACGCATGGGCTCGATTTCGTGCCGGCGGCTTTGCCGGCGGGCGCCCATTGGTGGACGCCCTGGCGCTACGGGCGCTGGCGGGGCACCAACGAGGCGCCCAGCGGCCATGCTTCAGGCGCGGATGGCCGCCATTGACGAAAACAAATGTGTAAAGGCCGAGAGCTCTTCGTCGGCGCCCGCGACCTTGACCGGCGGCTTGTCCTCGCACCAGGTCTTTCGGAACGCCTCCAATGTCGACTTGCAGCGTTTGAGATTTCGTTCGGTCCAAATCATTCTGCGGAAAATGTTCCAGGTCAATTCGACCGGGCGGTCGCCGGCCACTTTGATCTGCGACTCGTCGCAAAACTCCGACAACGTGGTGACGAACGGGAACAGCGAATAGATGTTCAGCGCGCCGCCATGCGCGAGCTGCCGCAGATAAAGATCGTACGGCTGATCGATCCTTTGACACGCGCGCAACATCTCGTGGATTTTGCGTTTCGATTTGCCATTGACGATATAGGCGGTCGAGCCGGCAAAGCGCACGCTGCCGAGATTCATGAACACGACGTCGATTTTGCGTTTGGCCAACTCGCGGCGATATTTCAGCAACTCGAACATCACCGGCATATCGGGGATACAGACATCGGTGAACAGAATGTCCCAGTCGGCGGTTTTGTTCTGCTCGAGCGCCAGATCGATATGCGCGCAAGTGTGGACGCCAAACGCCGCATCGTCTTCCATAATGAAATAGGATTTGTCGTCGTCGAGGCGCTGGCGCATCAGCATCTGGTGGCTGAGGAAGCACCCCTTCTCCGCCGGCTTGGCGTCCCCGGCGATATTGTTGCCCGCGACAAATGTCTTATCGATCGCCGGGGACCGCGTGAGCGTCCAATTCGGCTTCTTGCACACCGCGAAATTCTTTTCGACGTGCCGCTTGCGGTCGTCCGCCGAGTCCAAATTGATGTAGTAGCAATCCATGGCGGCCATGCCGTGCGCGGCGAATCGGGCGCATTATTCTAGGAAAGCGCGTGTTAACGACACGATAAGGCAGGCGTACGCGGCCTGCGGCCTTCGAGACTTCGCAGCTGCGGCCCGCCTGCTTTGCATCCGGGTATAATGACCTATCGCGAATCGGCTGAGCCAAGCGCCCCCTTGTGACCAAAACCAAACCCCGACAGCCCGCAGACGCGGCGAATGCCGAGATTTTGTTCGCCGCCGAACTGCAACGGCAAGGGCGGCTCGATGAGGCCGAACGGCGTTACCTCGGCATTCTGAAAACGCGGCCGAAAGACTGGCGCGCGCTGCATCTGTTGGCCGAAATCCATCTGGCTCGCCGGAACTACCCTGAGGCTCTTGAATCCATGGCGGCGGCGATGCGGGTTAGTCCTGCCTCGACCGAAACCAATTGCAATTTCGGCTTTATCCTGCAGAAATTGGATCGGCATGACGAAGCGTTGACCTACTTCAATCGCGCTCTGGTCACGGCGCCCGATCATGTTTCGGCGCTGCTCAATCGCGGCAGCAGCCTGTTTGCGCTCAACAAGCTGACCGACGCCTTGGCGAATTTCGATTCCGTGCTCGCGCTCGAGCCGAATAATGTCAACGCTTTATACAATCGCGCCAATATTCTCAGCGAACTCCGCCGTTTCGACGAGGCACTTACCGCTTTCGCAGCGACACTCGCGCAAGATCCGACGCACCCCGATGCGCATTGGAATGAGGCGCTGACGCGTCTGCTGATCGGCGATTTCGATACCGGCTGGGCAAAATATGAATGGCGCTGGGCGACGGAAAGCCAGAAACAGCACCGGCGTCGCTTTGCGCAAGCCCTCTGGCTCGGCGCCGAGCCGCCCGCCGGCAAGACCGTTCTCGTTCACGCCGAGCAAGGCTTTGGCGATACCCTGCAGTTTGTTCGTTACATTCCCCGGCTGGCCGCGCTGGGCGCAAAAACGATCCTCGAAGCGCAACCCGGCCTCTTGCCGCTCTTGTCCGCGTTGAGCGGTTGCTCGCAGGTCATTGCACGAGGCATGCCATTGCCGCCATTCGACCTGCATTGCCCGATTCTGAGCCTGCCGCTCGCGTTCAGGACTTCTCTGCATACAATCCCCGCGGACGTTCCCTATCTCGCCGCGCCGAGCAACCGCATGGAGACTTGGCGGGAAAGATTGCCGCGCTCCGGCAAGGTGCGCATCGCGCTGGCCTGGGCAGGCAGCGCAACGCACAAACGCGATCAGGCGCGCTCAATACCGCTGGCGAAACTGCGGGCTCTGTTTGACAACAATGACGGCGTCGAATGGCTAAGCGTGCAGCGCGAGTTGCGCAATGGCGATGGCGAAATTCTCAACGCATACTCTCAGGTGCATCACCTCGGCCCAGAACTTGCCGATTTTGGCGACACTGCCGCCGTACTGGCGCTCGCCGATCTCGTGATCACGGTTGACACCGCGGTCGCGCACCTCGCCGGTGCGCTCGGCAGGCCCGTGTGGGTGCTGTTGCCCTTTTGTCCGGATTTTCGCTGGCTGCTCGACCGCGACGACAGCCCTTGGTATCCAAGCGCCCGGCTTTTCCGCCAGCCGCGAATGGCCGATTGGGACAGCGTTATCGCGAGCCTGCGTGAAGCGATCGCTCAATTCACGGCCGCACGAATATAGGTCGTCCCGGTTGCGTTCGACGGAACCCCTGCTATATCCCTGCCTCGTGAAGTCATTGCTTACCTGCGCTCGTTCGCAGGAGTGAGCCACAGGAGATCAAGACATGGTCGCTTTGACCTTTCCCGACGGCGCACGCCGGGACTACCCCCAAGGCACAACAGGCTTGGACGTCGCCAAGGGCATTTCGCCTTCGTTGGCGAAACGCACCGTAGCGATGGCGCTTGACGGCCAGCTCGCCGATCTTTCCGACCCCATCGAACGCGATGGCAAGATCGAGTTCGTCTCGCGCGAGGACCCGCGCGCGCTCGAGCTGATCCGCCACGACGCCGCGCATATCATGGCGGAAGCCGTACAGTCGCTTTGGCCGGGCACGCAGGTGACCATCGGCCCGGTGATCGAGAACGGCTTCTATTACGACTTCTTCCGCAACCAGCCGTTCACGCTGGAAGACCTGCCCGTCATCGAGAAGAAGATGAAGGAGCTCGTCGCGCGCGATAAGCCCTTCACCAAGGAGGTGTGGCCGCGCGAGAAGGTCAAGAAAACCTTCCGCGACATGGGCGAGAATTTCAAGGTCGAGCTGGTCGACGCCATTCCGCAAGACCAGCAGATCAAGATCTACAAGCAGGGCGACTGGTTCGATCTCTGCCGCGGCCCGCACATGACCTCGACCGGCAAAGTGGGCAACGCCTTCAGGCTGATGAAGGTGGCGGGCGCCTATTGGCGCGGCGACTCGAAGAACCCGATGCTCACCCGCATCTACGGCACCGCCTTCGCCAAGCAAGAAGAGCTGGACGCTTACCTGAAGCAGATCGAGGAAGCCGAGAAGCGCGACCACCGCCGCCTCGGCCGCGAGATGGACCTGTTCCATTTCCAGGAGGAAGCGCCGGGATCGGTGTTCTGGCATGCCAAAGGCTGGACGCTGTTCCAGGCGCTGGAAAACTACATCCGCCGCCGCCAGATCGAGTTCGGCTTTGCCGAAGTCAACGCGCCGCAGCTGATGGATTCCTCGCTGTGGGTTGCCTCCGGCCACATGGCGACGTTCCGCGAGAGCATGTTTCTCACGCAGCCGCGCGAAGACGACGAGCGTGTCTTCGTGGTCAAGCCGATGAACTGTCCCGGCCACATCCAGATCTTCAAGAACGGGCTGAAGTCGTACCGCGACCTGCCGTTCAAGCTCGCCGAATTCGGCAAGGTGCACCGGTTCGAACCCTCGGGCGCGTTGCACGGGCTGATGCGCGTGCGCGCCTTCACCCAGGACGACGCGCATATCTTTATCACCGAGGAGCAGATCGCCGAAGAGTCGCTCAAGGTGAACGACCAGATATTGTCGATCTATGAGGACTTCGGATTTTCCGACGTGACCATCAAATTCTCCGACCGTCCGGAAAAGCGCATCGGCGACGACGCGGTCTGGGACAAGGCGGAGGCAGCGCTGATGGCGGCGCTGAAAGCGTCCGGGCGCCCGTGGAAACTCAACAAGGGCGAAGGCGCTTTCTACGGACCCAAGCTCGAATACGTGCTGCGCGACGCCATCGGCCGCGATTGGCAATGCGGCACTTTGCAGGTCGATCTCAACCTGCCGGGCCGGCTCGGCGCCTTCTACATCGACGAGCATTCCAACAAGGTGACGCCGGTGATGCTGCACCGCGCCATGTTCGGCTCGCTCGAGCGCTTCACTGGCATTCTCATCGAGCATTACGCCGGCCATCTGCCGCTTTGGCTGTCGCCGTTGCAGGCCATCGTCGCCACCATCACCGACGACGCCAATGATTACGCGCATGACGTGATCAAGGCCGCGCGCCGTCTCGGCCTGCGCGTCGACGGCGACCTGCGCAATGAGAAAATCAATTACAAGGTCCGCGAGCACTCGCTGGCCAAGGTCCCTGCCCTCCTCGTGATCGGCAAGAAGGAAGCGGCCGAACGAACCGTTTCGATTCGTCGTCTCGGCCAGGACAAGCAGCAGGTGATGCCGTTGGATGCTGCATTGCAGGCGCTCGCCGACGAGGCGGTGCCGCCGGACGTGCGGCGCGCGCGCAAAGCGGCGGCCTGATAAATCACCTAGCCGCTCGCCAGCCGGCCCCGCCGCAACACCGCTGCCGCCGGGCCCTCGAGCGCGGCAAGGAAGCGTTCGGCCCAGTGTCCGAGGTCGTTCTGCACCAGCACACGGTAGTTCACCGCATGGCGTTGGCGGCGCTCGTCCTGCGACATCGACAGCGCGCGGTTGATGGCGATGGCGACGCCTTCGTGATCATAAGGGTTGACCAGCAACGCGGCTGCGCACTCGCGCGCGGCGCCGGCAAAGCGCGATAGCACCAGCACGCCAGGATCGTCGGGGTTTTGCGCCGCGACGTATTCCTTGGCGACGAGATTCATGCCGTCGCGCAGCGGCGTCACCAGCCCGACGCGCGCGCCGCGGTAAAGTCCCGCCAGCGCCGTTCGGCTATAGGCCTTGTTGATGTAGCGCACCGGCGTCCAGGAAGGCTCGCCGAAATGGCCGTTAATGCGGCCGACCGCCTCGCCGATATTGCGTTCGATGTCGACATATTCCGGGATGCCGGAGCGGCTGCGGGGGGTGATCTGTAAGT
>JBOHII010000477.1:0-6110 GCA_050725955.1 Pseudolabrys sp.
CTTCCTTTACCACCTGCACCAGCATCACCTGCCGGCGTTTGATCACTTCCTGGATCTTGTACTGGCGGCGGAAGCGCGGCACGCGCTCCTGCACTTCCTCCAAGGCGTCGGCGCCGCCGACCGATTCGACCGCTTCCTCTTCGTGGTGGTCGTCGCCGTTGCCGTTCTCGGCCTCCGGCTCGCCCGCGGGCGCCGCCTCGGCGCCGCCCGGCGCCAGTTCGGCGCTGGCAGGCTCGTCGGCGGCAAGATGGTCGGCGGTCTCGGTGTGATCCGCGCCGCCCTCAGGCGCTGCCTCGACGGCATCCGTTTCGGCACCGTCCGCTTCCGCCGGCTGCGGCGCGGGCGCGCTTTCGATTGCCTCCTCGGCGGGCGCAGTTCCGATTTCCTCGTGCAGCAATTCTTCCGCTTCTTGTTCGGCCGACGGCGTCGTGGTCGCCATCAAGGCGGCGGTATCGGCGACTTGCTCGGGCGAGGCGGCTTCGGGTGCGGCCTCGCCGGCCGAAAACCCGGTGGCCTCGCCTGCGGGCCCTTCGGCCGCGACCGGCTCGCTTTGCACCACGTCGCGATCGCGCTGGCGATCGGCGCCGCGGTGGCGGTGACGGTTGCGCCCGCGCCCGCCGCGGGCGCGATGATCGGCATCGGCGTCGGCGGCGCGTTGCGCGCGCTCTTCCTCGGCGATCAATGCCTGCCGGTCGGCGACCGGAATTTGATAGTAGTCGGGATGGATTTCCGAAAACGCCAGGAAGCCGTGGCGGTTGCCGCCGTAATCGACGAATGCCGCCTGCAACGACGGCTCGACGCGCGTGACTTTGGCGAGATAGATGTTACCGCGGAGCTGTTTGCGGTTTGCGGACTCGAAGTCGAATTCCTCGACGCGGTTGCCGCGCAGCACCACGACCCGGGTCTCCTCGGGATGGGTCGCGTCGATCAGCATTTTGTCGGCCATTGGATAATCTCACTGTGGCGGGCCCAGCCGCGTGCTCGCGCGAAAGTGGTGGCGCAAGGCGACGCATGGGGGAGCCGGCCTGATTGGTGTTGAGGGAAAGGGGCGCGTTTTCACGCGTAAGGCGGTCAAGGCCCATAGCAAGCCGCGCAGTCGCGAATGTTACGCGAGAGCGGGGGAACTCGAATTGCCTTTGCTGCGACAGTTGCAGCATGAAACTTGCGACCCGTAGCGCTGCGGCCGCGCCTTGGCGCAGCCGAGGTTTCTCGAAACTGGCGGCTTAAACGCGTGCGACCGACTTGGCCGCGCGCTGATCCGGCTGTCCTTCACAAGGGTTTCGGCTCGCTTCGCCGTCCGTTCGCCCGGCTTCCTCGAGGGGGCGATCCTGGACTGGCGGGCCGGAGGCCCGAACGCGGCACAACCGGAACTTTAACCGACAGCTGTTCCTACATACGGGCGAAATCTCGTGCTGGCAAGGGAGCTTGTGCAGTCCGGCCACACCCGCGCCGCGAACGCCGTGTTTGCTCAAGTTCCGTTAACCGAAGCACCCCCTAATGCGCTAAAACGGGGCGGAAAGGGTCCGGAATCGTGACGGTCCGCGCGATCATCCTTGTCTTGGGAGTTATTCTGCTGGGCGGCTCGGCGGCCTGGGCGGCCGAGCCGGGCGTTGTCGCCCGCCAACTGACACCGCTGTCGGCATCGGTGACGTTTCCGGTCGCCACCGGTGTGCGCGTGGGCGGCGACGACAAGCAGACGCGTTTTGTCGTGGATCTTTCCCAGAAGGTCGATATCGCCACTTTCACGCTGGCCGATCCCTATCGCGTGGTGATTGACCTGCCGCAGATGACCTTCAAGCTGCCGGCGCAGGCCGGCGAGCACGGCCGCGGCCTAGTCAAGGCGTTCCGCTACGGCCTCATCATGCAGGGCGGCTCGCGCATCGTACTCGATACCAAGGGTCCGGTGCGGGTCGACAAGGCATTCGCGCTCGGCCCCGCCGAAGGTCAGCCGGCGCGGTTGGTGCTCGATCTTTCCGCCGTCGACCGCGCCAGCTTCCTGCGCAACATCACCATGCAGGAGCGCGGCACGCGCGCCGGCCACGGCATCGCGCCGCCGCCGGAAGCCGCCGGCGATCCGCGGCCGCTGATCGTCGTCGATCCCGGTCATGGCGGCATCGACAGCGGCACCAAATCGGGCACCGGGCAGGACGAAAAGGATGTGGTGCTCGCCTTTGGCCTGACGCTGCGCGACAAGCTGCTCAAGACCGGCAAATACCGTGTGGCGATGACGCGCAGCGACGACACGTTCATCCCGCTCGAAGAGCGCGTGCGCTTTGCGCGCGCCCACAAGGCGTCGCTGTTCATTTCAATTCATGCCGACTCCATTCCGCACAGCGAGGGGCAGGCGGAAGGCGCCTCGATCTACACATTATCGGCGCATGCTTCCGACGCGGAAGCGGCGCGACTCGCCGAAGTCGAAAACAAGTCCGACGTGATCGCCGGCGTGGATTTGAGCTCCGAGCCCAGTGACGTCGCCAATATCCTGATCGATCTCGCCCAGCGCGAGACCAAGGCGTTCTCGCTGCAATTCGCCCACGATGCGGCCACCGAGCTCAAGCCGACCACGCGACTGCATCAGCACCCGATTAAATCAGCCGGCTTCATCGTGCTCAAGGCGCCCGATGTGCCTTCGGTCTTGGTCGAGCTCGGCTACATGTCGACCAAGGATGATCTGGTGAACCTGATGTCGCCCGCGTGGCGATCGCGCACGGCGGATTCGCTGCTGCACGCGGTAGACACGTTCTTCGCGCCGCGCATAGCCCGCGCTGCGGCGGGAGCGCATTGAGATGGGTGCCCGGCCTCAGTTTCAACATAAAACCGCGCCACCAAATGCTCGTGCCGCAGGTTCGGGCGATGGCCCCGGCGACGGTGGCACGCCCATGAAGAACCTGGCGGATTCGCGGGTCAGCAGACCGGCAGGCGGGACCATTAACGCATGAAGCTGTTGTTGCGCTTTTTCGGCTTCTTGTTCGCGGCGGGCACCATCCTGTTCGTGGTGGGCGTCGCCGCGGCCGCTGGCTTGCTCTGGCACTTCTCCAAGGACCTGCCGGACTATTCCCAATTGCAGGATTACGAGCCGCCGGTGATGACGCGCGTGCACGCGGCCGACGGTTCGCTGGTCGCCGAATATGCGCGCGAACGTCGCCTGTACATCCCGATCCAGGCCGTGCCGAAAAGGGTGATCAACGCCTTCCTCGCCGCCGAGGATAAGAACTTCTACGAGCATGGCGGGCTCGATTTCACGGGGATCGCGCGCGCGGCGTTCAACTATGTTGAGAACTTCGGCTCCAGCCGCCGTCCGCAAGGCGCCTCGACCATTACGCAACAAGTTGCCAAGAACTTCCTGTTAACAAACGAAGTTTCCTTCACCCGCAAAATCAAGGAAGCGTTGCTGGCGCTGAAGATCGAGCGCACTTATTCCAAGGATAAGATTCTCGAGCTTTACTTGAACGAAATCTATCTCGGGCTCGGCGCTTACGGCATCGCCTCGGCCTCGCTCACTTATTTCGATAAAGGCGTCAACGAGTTGACTGTGCCGGAAGCCGCCTATCTCGCGGCGCTGCCGAAAGCGCCGAATAATTATCATCCGTTCCGCCAGCGCGAGCGCGCTATCGAGCGGCGCAATTGGGTGCTCGACCAAATGGCGCAGGACGGCTTCATCAATGCCGACGTCGCCGAAAAGGCCAAGCGCACGCAGCTCAACGTAACGCAAAAGGCAACCAGCACGCATACCTTCGCTGCGGAATATTTCGCCGAGGAAGTGCGGCGCGAACTTTACGACCGCTACGGCGAGAAGAAACTTTATGACGGCGGCCTGTCGGTGCGCACCACGCTCGATACCAAGCTGCAGGTGCTGGCGCGCAAGACGCTCACCGATGGTCTGGTGCATTTCGACGAGCGGCAGGGTTGGCGCGGGCCGGTCGCCAAAATCGACATTTCCGGCGACTGGGGCGTCAAGCTCGCCGACGTCAAGGCGCTGGCGGACGTTGCGCCGTGGCGGCTCGCGGCGGTTCTGCAGGTGGACGATCACTCGGCCCGCATCGGCTTGCAGCCGGGGCGCGAGCCGGGCGGCTATGTCAGCAAGGAACGCGACGTCGGGATCGTGCCGCTCGAAGGTGCGAAATGGGCGAAAACCGGCGGCAAAGCGGTGAGCAAGGTTTCGCAAGTGCTCAATCCCGGCGACGTCGTCTATGTCGAGCCCGCCGCGCTCGCCGGGCAGTACCAGCTGCGTCAGGTGCCGGAGGTCTCCGGCGCGATGGTGGTCGAGGATCCTTGGACCGGGCGCGTGCTCGCGATGGTCGGCGGCTTCTCCTACGACCAGAGCCAGTTCAACCGCGCGACGCAAGCGCTGCGCCAGCCCGGTTCAGCGTTTAAGCCGATCGTCTATGCCGCCGCGCTCGACAACGGCTACACGCCATCGACCTTGGTGCTCGACGCGCCGATCGAGATCGACCAGGGACCGGGGCTTGGCGTCTGGAAGCCGGAAAACTACGAGCGCAATTTCTTCGGGCCCTCGACCTTGCGCTTCGGTATCGAGCATTCGCGCAACGTAATGACGGTGCGTTTGGCGCAGGACGTCGGCATGCCGCTGATCGCCGAATATGCCAAGCGGTTCGGCGTCTATGACGATCTGCCGCCCTATCTGTCGTTTGCGCTCGGCGCCGGCGAGACCACGCTGCTGCGCATGACGACGGCCTATGCCATGTTCGACAATGGCGGGAGGCGCGTGCGCCCGACCTTGATCGACCGCATCCAGGACCGTTACGGCCATACCGTCTATCGCCATGACGAACGCGAATGCATCGGCTGCGATGCCAAGAAATGGGAGAACCAGCCGGAGCCCTCGCTGATCGACCGGCGTGAGCAGGTGCTCGACCCGATGACCGCCTATCAGATCATCTCGATGATGGAAGGCGTGGTCCAGCGCGGCACCGGCACGGTGCTGCGCAGCCTCAACCGGCCCGTCGCCGGCAAGACCGGCACCACCAGCGATTTCAAGGACGCCTGGTTCCTCGGCTTCACCCCCGATATCGTCTGCGGCGTGTATATGGGCTACGACAAGCCGAAGTCGCTCGGGCGCGGCATGACCGGCGGCCAACTTGCAGCGCCGGTGGTGCGCGATTTCCTCAAAGATGCGTTGGCTGGCAAGACGCCGGTGCCATTCCGCGTGCCGCCCGGCATCAAGCTCGTCCGCGTCGACCTCAAGACTGGCATGCGCGCCGGCCCCAACAGCGAGCGCGTGATCCTGGAAGCCTTCAAGCCCGGCAGTGCACCGCCCGATCAATATTCGGTGGTCGGCTATGGCGACTACGAGAATAATCAGGGCGGCCAACCTTATTACGGGAACGTGCCGCCCGATGCTGGCCGCGCGGTGCGCTCGGGGACGGGTGGGCTGTATTAACTCGAGTTGCGCGGACGCGGCCGCGACGTTAAATCTCTGTGACACAAGAATCGAAACGCCGCCTCGGCGGCCATGGACTTATTCTCATGCGCGCTGAAATCCAAAGCCTCGTCGACGAAATCAAGCAGTCGCTCTCCCTGCTGAGGAGGCATCTTTGACGTCGACACCGCGCAACGCCGCCTGGCCGAGCTGAACAAGGAAGCCGAGGACCCCGCGCTGTGGAGCGACCAGACGCGCGCGCAGCGCGTGATGCGCGAGCGCGACGCGCTCGACGATCGGCTCAAGGCGCTCGGGCGCATGGAGCAAGAGCTTGACGACCAGCTCACCTTGCTCGAACTCGGCGAATCCGAAAAAGACGACAAGACCGTCACCGAAGCCGAAGCCGCGCTCAAGCGGCTGAAGGCGGAGGTGGTGCGGCGCGAATTGGAAGCGCTGCTGTCGGGCGAGGCCGACGCCAACGACGCTTATCTCGAAGTCCATGCCGGGGCCGGTGGCACCGAGAGCCAGGACTGGGCCGGCATGTTGATGCGCATGTATGTGCGCTGGGCAGAGGCGCACGGCTATAAGGTCGAGTGGGTCGAGGAAACCGAAGGCGAGGGTGCCGGTTTGAAGTCGGCGACCGTGATGATCAAGGGTCCCAACGCCTATGGCTGGCTGAAAAGCGAAAACGGCGTGCACCGGCTGGTGCGCATTTCGCCGTTCGACGCCA
>JBOHII010000478.1:0-6785 GCA_050725955.1 Pseudolabrys sp.
CCGCTCGGCGGCGGAATTTTCGTTCTGGCTGGCGATGCCGACCATGGTCGGCGCCTTCGCCTACGAGGCGTACAAAAGCCGCGCCGATCTCAGCCACGGCAACGTCACGGCGATCGCCGTCGGCTTCATCTTCTCGTTCATCTTCGGCTGGATCGTGGTGAAGACGTTCCTGCGCTATGTGCAGCGGCACACATTTGCGCTGTTCGCCTGGTGGCGCATTGTCGTCGGCACCGCCGGCGTCTTCGCCATCTATTTTTTGTGAGCGTTGCTCAGGCGACGCGGCTTCTGAACTGGCCGGTCTTGCGGAAGCGCCAGAGATAGGTCGGCACGATTGCCTCGATCGGCTCCGGCTCGATGCCGAACGCTTTCAGCGTACGGCCTTCCGCCTTGGCGGCATCCGATAGCACATTGTCGACCTTGAGCAGCTCGACCTGATCGGGTGTGAGCGGCGGCGTCGGCAAAAATTGCAACAGTGCAGCCTGGATCTTGGCGACGAAAAATGGAACCGGCACCAGCAGGCGCTTGCGCTCGATCGTGCGCAGGATGAATTGCATCAGTTCTTCGAACGTCTTCACTTCCGGCCCGCCCAATTCATAGATTGTGCCGGCTCTGCCATTGCCGTCGACGGCTGAGGCAATCGCCGCGGCGACGTCGCCGACAAACACCGGCTGGAAGCGGGTGTTGCCGCCGCCGATCAGCGGCATTACCGGCGAGATGCGCGCCATGGCAGCGAAACGGTTGAAGAAAGCGTCCTCCGGTCCGAACACGATCGACGGCCGCATGATGACGGCCTGCGGCTGCGCCGCCAGCACCAGACGTTCGGCGGCCGCCTTGGAGCGCGCGTAAGCCGAGCGCGCGTGCTCGTCGGCGCCGATCGCCGACACATGCACCATACGCGCGCCATGCGCGCTCGCCGCCAGCGCCACCTGCTCGGCGCCGAAGGCGTGGATGGTGTCGAAGCGTCGCTTGCCCCTCTCATACAGGATGCCCACCAGATTGATCAGCACCTGTGCATCGCGCGCCGCCGCTTTTACCGAAGGCGCGTAGCGGAGATTGGCTTGCACGGCATGAATCTGGCCGACGCGGCCGAGCGGCTGCAGGAAATTGGCGAGGTCCGGCCGGCGCACCGCCACGCGGATGCGGTAGTCGCGTTTGGCGAGCGCGCGTACCAAATGGCGGCCGAGAAAGCCGGAGCCGCCATAGACGGTAACGAGGGTTTCGGCGTTGCTTCTGGGGGCCATCGTCGCTCTCGCGAGCAAAAGGGGTTGTAATGGCGGGAAATACAGGATTGGCCGGAGGCTGTACAGGCCGGCAAACGGCCTGCGCAAGACAGCAACGCGGTTCAATTGACAAGGCGAAAACGGCTCCGTACCTAGTCCCGACAAGTTCTAAAGCCTTGCCCAGGTGGCGGAATTGGTAGACGCACTAGTTTCAGGTACTAGCGCCGCGAGGCGTGAAGGTTCGAGTCCTTTCCTGGGCACCAGTTCCCCTGATGGGGTCATGCAATGACCGTCCGCCTGCATCGTGGCGATCTGCCCAATCTAACCGCCTACAAGGGCGCGGTGGCGATCGACACCGAAACCATGGGCCTCGAGCCCAGCCGCGACCGCCTCTGCGTGGTGCAGCTGTCGCCCGGCGACGGCAATGCCGACGTGGTGCAAATCGCCGCCGGGCAGAAAAAAGCGCCGAATATCGAAAAGCTGCTCGCCGACAAATCGATCCTCAAGATCTTCCACTACGCGCGTTTCGATCTCGGCATGCTGAGCAAGGCCTTCGGCGTGATGGCTGGGCCGGTCTACTGCACCAAGATCGCCTCGCGGCTGGCGCGCACCTATACCGACAAGCACGGACTCAAGGACTTGGCGCGCGAAGTGCTCGGCGTCGACCTGTCGAAGCAGCAGCAATTGTCCGACTGGGGCGCCGACGAACTCTCCGATGCGCAGGTCGCCTACGCGGCGACTGACGTGCTGCATTTGCACGCGCTCAAGGACAAATTGGATGCCATGCTGGCGCGCGAGGGCCGCACCGAGCTGGCGGCGGCGTGCTTCCGCTTCCTGCCTGACCGTGCGCGTCTCGACCTTGCCGGCTGGGCGGCCGAAGATATCTTTTCCCACTCGGCCTAAGTTATTGTAATAAAAGCCCGTATTCGTTGACGGGCGCTGCCGTGCAGGGGCCATATTCGCGCGCCAATGTGCCCGGCGGGGCGTAAGGTGACTTCCGAAACCGTATGCCATCGGAGCGCCGCGCCGGTAGCGCATGACCGCGAAAAATGCGACGCGGTTTCCCGCCTTCGCGAAGCCCGCTTCGGCGGGCGAAGGAAGGTCGGAAAAGATCATGCGCAAGCAAAAATGTTAGACACGCATTAATTCAATCAAACCTGGTCGAACTCGAGATCGATGAATCAAACGATCGCAGCCCGCACCGACCCGCAACCCGCGCACGCCTATTGGACCATGAGCCGCGGCGACAGCGCGCGCGCCTTCCAGGCCGCGCGCCGGCACAGTCGCCTGGTGCGCGTCCTGCGCATCGCCGTTCCGCTGGCGGTGGTGTTGGGTTTCGCCGGCATTTTTGCCGTCACCTATCTCAATCCGCTGCGCATGCTGGCCAAGCTGCCGATCAATGTCGGCGATCTGGTGGTCAACGGCACCAAGATCACCATGGAGCATCCGCGACTGTCCGGCTTCACGCGCGACGAGCGCGCCTATGAACTTTCCGCCGATGCCGCCAAGCAGGACCTGACCAAGCCGGACGAGATCGAATTGCGCAATATCCGCGCCAAGGTACAGATGCAGGACAACAGCACCATGGAATTGTCGGCGACCGCCGGCGTCTATGACAGCAAGGCCGAGACGCTCAAGCTCGACCAGAACATCTTGCTCACTTCGACCTCGGGCTATCGCGGCCAATTGAGCGAGGCGCTGATCGATATCCGCAAGGGCTATGTGGTCTCCGACAAACCGGTCAAGGTGGAAATGCTGCAAGGCGCGCTCAATGCGAGCCGGCTGGAAATCGTCGATTCCGGCGATCTGGTTCGCTTCGACGGCGGCGTCAACATGACCCTGATGCTCGGCGATGCCGCGGCAGCGCGAATGAAAGACGGTGCGAAATGAGCGTGCCGCGTCACCCGCTGCTGATCGCCGCCACGCTGCTGGTGCTCGCCGGCGCGCCGGCATACGCGCAGCCGTCGAAGGGCCCGCCCAACGCGCTGCAAGGCTTTTCGCAAAACCGCGATCAGCCGGTGCATATCGAGGCGGCGACGCTGGAAGTGCGCGACAAGGACAAGGTGGCGACCTTCAGCGGCGACGTGAAAGTGCAGCAGGGCGATACCGGCATGCGCTGCAAGTCGCTGGTGGTGTTCTACGAGCAGGGCAGTGACGGCGCCAAAGGCAATACCCTGAAGGCGGCCGATCCCGGACCCGGCGGCCAGAAGAAGATCAAGCGGCTGGAAGCGCGCGGCGGCGTGGTGGTGACGCAGAAGGAGCAAACCGCCACCGGCGAGACCGGCATTTTCGACATGAAGACCAATACCGTCACGCTCACCGGCCACGTGGTGATGACGCAAGGTCAGAACGTGCTGCGCGGCGATCGCCTGGTGGTCAATCTCACCAGCGGCGTATCGCGGGTGGAATCGGGCAAGAACGGCCAGGGGCGCGTGCAGGGCTTGTTCCAGCCGGGCAGCGCGGGCAGCCCACCCGACCTCAAATCGGGCATCCTCGGCGGCCGGGCGCGGCCGTCCAATTGACCGGAAACTTGAGCGCAACCGGCCGGTCCGCCCGCGCGGCTCAGGAATCAGCTAACATGGCCTGGAAAATCGCCGCGAGGTAGCCCGGTGAACATCCTCTCGCTGTTTCGACGCCGGCTGCCGCCCACGCGCCGTGTGCTGTCTCCCGCCGAAGTGCGACAGGCGGCCGTGGCTTCCGCGCCGGCGCAATCCGCCCGCAAGGCAACCGCCAATGCGCAACCGGCGGTGAGCCGGGCGCGCCGCGACGGCGACGGCCGGCAGGCCATCCGCCACGCCTATCTCGCCGTCCACGGCGTGGAAAAGAGCTTCGCCGGCCGCATGGTGGTCAAGGGCGTCACGCTGTATGTGCGGCGGGGCGAGGCGGTCGGCCTCCTGGGGCCGAACGGCGCCGGCAAGACCACGGTGTTTTATATGATCACGGGCCTGATCAAGGCCGACCGCGGCCGCATCGAGCTCGACGGCTACGACGTTACCTTGCTGCCGATGTATCAGCGCGCCCGGCTCGGCATCGGCTATCTGCCGCAGGAGGCGTCGATTTTTCGCGGCCTCAATGTCGAGGACAATATCCGCGCGGTGCTCGAAATGGTGGAGCCGGACCGGCGCCGGCGCGACGCCGATCTCAATGCGCTGCTTGAGGAGTTCGATCTCGCCCGCCTGCGCAAGACGGCGACCATCGCGCTGTCGGGCGGCGAGCGCCGCCGCGTCGAAATCGCCCGCGCGCTGGCGACGCGGCCGAGTTACATGCTGCTCGACGAGCCGTTCGCCGGCATCGATCCCATTGCGGTCGGGGACATCCAGGCGCTGGTGCGGCATCTCACCAATCGCGGCATCGGCGTTCTGATCACCGACCACAATGTGCGCGAGACTCTGGGGCTCACCGACCGCGCCTACATCATTTATTCCGGCGAAGTGTTGCGGGAGGGTCGTGCCGACGACATCGTCAACGACCCCGACGTGCGCCGGCTCTATCTGGGCGAGGACTTCAGGCTTTAGCCAGCCGAATTGGCCGCCAGGCCGCCCAAAATTTGCGCATTGCCGCAGTGCGGAATCTCATACCGCTGCCGCCAAACACCTGCTATAAAACAAGCAAGAATCGGACCAGTTTCCGCCGGGAAACCCATATATGGCGTTGTCGCAGCGACTGGAGTTCCGCCAGACCCAAGCTCTGGTGATGACGCCGCAGCTGATGCAGGCCATCAAGCTGCTGCAACTCTCCAGTCTCGATCTGGCTGCCTATGTCGAGGGTGAACTCGAACGCAACCCCTTGCTCGAACGCGCCGAGGGCGAGGACGAGACGCCAGCCGCCGCGGCCGAGCCGGAAGCGTCCGGCTCCGAGAGCAGTGAGGGCGGCGAGGACGCCGCCGGCGCCGCCGATTGGATCGGCCAGGATATGGAAACCAGCCGCACCTCGATGGAAGAGGGGCTCGGCACCGAACTCGAAAACGTATTTCCCGACGATGGCGGTGAAAAGAGCCCGGCACCGGAAACGCCGCCGCCGGCCTATTCGGAATGGTCCGGCGCCGGCAGCCGCGGCGGCGACGACGGCACGTATAATCTGGAGGCTTTCGTCACCGCCGAGATCACGCTCTCCGCTCACCTTTCCGAGCAGATGGCGCTGGCAATTTCCGATCCAGTCGGCCGCATGATCGCGCAATATCTGGTCAACATGGTGGACGAAGCCGGTTACCTCACCGGCGATCTCGACACCGTCGCCGAGAAGTTGGGCGCGCCGCGCGGCGAGGTCGAGGCAGTGCTCGCCATCCTGCAGACGCTCGATCCGTCCGGCGTGTGCGCGCGCAATCTCACCGAATGCCTCGCCATCCAGCTGCGCGATCGCGACCGATACGACCCGGCGATGCGCACGCTGGTGGAGCATCTCGATCTTTTGGCCAAGCGCGATCTCGCCGCGTTGCGCCGACTTTGCGGCGTCAACGACGAGGATCTTGCCGACATGATTGCGGAAATCCGCAATCTCAATCCCAAGCCCGGGCTCGTCTTCGGCTCCACCATGGTGCAGCCGATCGTGCCGGATGTGTATGTGCGCGCGGCCGCCGACGGCACATGGCAGGTTGAACTCAATTCCGACACGCTGCCGAAAGTCCTCATCAATCAGCGCTATTACACGCAAGTGTCGAAGACCACTCACAAGGATAGCGACAAGAGCTATCTCGCCGATTGCCTGCAGACTGCGACCTGGCTGGTGCGCGCGCTCGATCAGCGCGCCAAGACCATTCTCAAAGTTTCGAGCGAGATCGTGCGCCAGCAGGACGCCTTCTTCGCTCAAGGCGTGCAGTATCTGCGGCCGCTCAATCTCAAGACCGTCGCCGACGCGATCGGCATGCACGAGTCGACGGTCTCGCGTGTCACCGCCAACAAATACATGGCAACCACGCGCGGCATCTTCGAGCTGAAATATTTCTTCACATCGTCGATTGCCGCCGCCGACGGCGGCGCGGCGCATTCCGCCGAAGCGGTGCGCCATCGCATCCGCCAGTTGATCGACGCGGAAACCGCCGCCGAGGTGCTGTCGGACGACACCATCGTCGACAAATTGCGCGACGCCGGCATCGATATTGCGCGCCGAACCGTCGCCAAATACCGCGAAGCCATGCGTATCCCGTCCTCGGTGCAGCGGCGGCGCGAAAAGCAGGCCGCGGCGTTCTAGCCGGCGCATTGACCTTTAGCGGAATATTCCTTAGCTGAAACAAAAGGCTAGACGGGAAACTGGAGAACGACGCATGACTTTGCGGGTTTCCGGCAAGAACCTCAACATTGGCACGGCCCTGCGCCAGCGGATCGTCGATCGTGTGCAAGAAGCGACCTCGAAATATTTCCGCGGCAACTATTCCGGGCATGCCACGGTCGGCAAGGACGGCTTCGGATATCGCACCGAATGCGTATTGCATCTCGATTCCGGAACCCTGCTCGAAGCCGAGGGAATGGCGGCCGACGCCTATGAGAGCGCGGATCAAGCCGCAATCCATATTGAAAAGCGGCTGCGCCGCTATAAACGTCGCCGCAAGGACCATCAGGGTCTGCGCGG
>JBOHII010000479.1:0-3028 GCA_050725955.1 Pseudolabrys sp.
AGCGTCAAATTCGAATAGGCATTGACCGCCCTGATCTGCAAGGCGTCAAGCAATTCGATGCGCGCTACCGGAATGCCCGACTGGATGGTGTGGATGGCCGCCTTGCAGGCGGCATCGACCGAGGGGAACGGGCAGACGCCGGAGGCGACCGCTTCCGGGATGCCGGAGAGTTTGAGCGTGAGTTCGGTGATGACGCCGAGGGTTCCTTCGGAGCCGATGATCAGCCGGGTGAGATCGTAGCCGGCCGCAGTCTTTTTCGCGCGCCGCGAGGTGGTCATCAACTCGCCGTCCGGCATCACCACTTTCATCGCCAGCACATTGTCCTTCATCGTCCCGTAACGCACCGCATTGGTGCCCGAGCAGCGCGTCGCCGCCATGCCGCCGAGCGTGGCGTCGGCGCCGGGATCGATCGGAAAGAACACACCCTGGTCGCGCAGCTGTTCGTTGAGCGCCTTGCGGGTGATACCCGGCTCGACCACGCAATCGAGATCCTCGGCGTGCACGGCCAGCATCTTGTTCATGTCGCGGAAATCGATCGAGACACCGCCGAACGGCGCGTTGACGTGGCCCTCAAGCGAGGTGCCGACGCCGAACGGGATGACCGGCACGCCGTTTGCCGCGCAGATGCGCACGACGGTCTGCACGTCCTCGGTCGTCTGTGGATAGACCACCGCATCGGGCGGCTGGTTCTGCACCCAGGTCAGCGTATTGCCGTGTTGCTCGCGCACCGACTGCGAGGTGACGACGCGGTTGCCGAAGGCGGCGGTTAGCGCCGTCACCGCCGCCGCGATCGCGGTCGGATTGCGGCGGCCCTTTGTGGCAGGAATATCAGCTTCGACCACGGCCATGCGGCCTTCCTCTGCTAGATCCGAAGGGATACCGGACGTTAGCAGAGGATGCCGCGCGGGTGAAACGCGGCGTTACTTGACGTCGAGTGCCGCCCGGTTGGCCGCATCCGGCGCCGCTTTGGCCGGCAGCGGGACGATCATGCGCACCCGCCGGCGGTATTCGCGGTATTGCTCGCCGAACAGCGCGATCAGATCGTGCTCTTCCAGTGCGATGCCGACGAAGATATAGGCCGTGGTCACCGCGGCGAACAGCAGGTGGCCGGCGGTCATGGTCGGCGCCGCCCAGAAGGCGATGATGAAGCCGAGATAGATCGGATGGCGCACCAGTTTGTAGAACAGCGGCGTGTAAAAGTGCGGCGCCGGCATCGGTTTGCCGATGACGTTGTTGACGACCTGGTGGAGACCGAACAGCTCGAAATGGTTGATCAGGAAAGTGCTGGTGAGCACAATCAGCCAGCCGACACCCGACAAAACCATCAGCGTCGTGGCGGCGGTCTGGTTGTGCACCTGCCAGATCACGGTCGGGATCGGTTGCCATTGCCAGAACATTAAGAGGAGCGCGAGGCTCGCCAGCAGCACGTAGGTGCTGCGCTCGATGGATTTCGGCACGAATTGCGTCCACCAACTCTTGAACTGGGGACGCGCCATGATGCTGTGCTGGAGGGCGAAGATCGACATCAGAACGACGTCGACGATCAGCGCCACGGTCAGCGAGGTTGCCGATCCGCTGTCGATGGTCTTCGGCACGACGAAACCGGAGACAAAGCCGACGGCGTAAAGAAACGCCACGAGGAACGTCAGGTAGGCCACCAACCCGTAGAACAGTGCCAGAATGCGTTGCATTGACTTCTCCCTTCGATGTTTTGCGGAAGTTTGCCCCCGCACCGTCACGCCGCCGTCCCCAAGCGGCCGACGGCATTTCGGTCCGACGGCCGGTCGAGCCCGGCCGTTGCCGTGACATGCGCGGCGATCGACTCGTTCACGCGATCCGAATGACTGAACGGCCCCATGTGTCCGGCACCGGAGATTTCCTCGATCGTGGTGTTGCGCATGAACGAAAACAGTTTTTGCGCGATCAGCGCGGCCGGAGCGCGCGTGCGTTCGCCCCACATCAGCAAAGTGGGACACGCCAGCCGGCGATAGGCGGCGAGCGGCGTCGGCTCGCCGATCAGCGCGCCGAACTCGAGCATCGCCTTCGGCACATAGCGGATCAGGTCGGCCTGCGTTTCAGGCTTGATCGCCGCCCAGGTGCCCGCGCCATTCCAGTAATCGACAAAGTGACGCGCCGCGGCCGGGTAGTCCTCTACTGTCACGTCATGCGCGACGCGGCCGGCGATGGAGCGGATTTCCGATAACGCCGCCTGCCCTTGTGAGCCGAGCGAACGCAGCAGGTGAAACGCCGTCGGCTCGTACAACGAAAGGCTCGCAATACGCGCCCGCCGCTCGAGCGCCACGCGCAGTGCGAGGCCGCCGCCATAGGAGTGGCCGACCAGGTGGACGTCGCCCTCGAGCCCATCGATGATCGCGTTGATGTGCGCCGCCTCGTCGGTGAGGCGGAATCGGTGGGCGCCGTTCCAATGCGGGGTGGCGCCGCTGCCGATAAGGTCGGGCGCGATCAGCCTGAAGCGATCGCCAAACGCCGGCGCCAGCTTGCTCCATTGCCGTCCCGTGCTGCCGGAACAGTGCAGCGCGATGACGATTGGCTTGCGCTCAGGGGCGATGCCGCCCGCGTGTGACATGGGTTTCGTCATGACGATGTTTGCCCGCATTTCGTCGTCCTCATCGGCCGCGCGCGATGCGCGTCGAGGCGAATGTGTCGTCGGGCAAATTCGCGGTTATGCCTTCGATTTCGCTGCGGTGCAGCCCGATGTCCCTGAGAACACGATCGGGCAGCCGGTAAAGCTCGCGGCGGCGCCGGCCGATTAGCACGAGCCTGTGGATCGACTGCCAGATTCGTGCGAGGACGCCGGTGGACCGCGCGCCGAAATCGCCGTGCGGCGCCGTGGCGATTGGGAAATGGGTGCCGAGATAGGTCATCGTTGTCTCCATCCGCGCCCCTGCCCCGGTTCGCGCGTTCGCCGCGTCTATGCGCCGCACCGCTGCGAAAGCCTTTGGCGGCAGCTTGATTTGTCCTTGAGAACCGCCTGATTATCGCGCTAGGCCAGTCCGTGGCGTGGAGC
>JBOHII010000480.1:0-3481 GCA_050725955.1 Pseudolabrys sp.
GAGCCAGGTTGAGGCGGATGTGAAGCTTTCTTCTTCACCTCCCCCCTTGCGGGAGAGATCGGCCGGCGAAGCCGGCCGGGAGGGGGGTCCCGGACAACTCGACCTTGGCGCACCCCTCTCCCCGCCCCTCCCCCACAAGGGGGGAGGGAGTGCAGGCACCGCGCCCGGGACGTTGACGCCCATCTCGCTTGCCGCCGCGCGCGCCGAGAACGCGCGCAACGCCCAGATCGACCGCATGAAATACGAATGCGTGCGCACGCTTGCGCGCCTGAAGGAATGGATCGCGTGTGCGCAGGAGATGGGCGTGGTGGCGGTCGACACCGAAACCACCAGCCTCGACGCCATGCAGGCACATCTATGCGGATTTTCGCTTGCCGTTGCCCCCAACGAAGCCTGTTACGTGCCGCTCGGCCATCGTGAGGGCACACAAGACGGCGGCGACCTTTTCGCGCCGGAAGCCAAGCTCTTGCCGGATCAAATCCCGGAAAACGAGGCGCTAAAACTTCTCAAGCCGCTGCTGGAGGACAAGGCGGTCCTGAAAATCGCGCAGAACATGAAATACGACTGGCTGGTGTTCGCCCAGCGCGGCATCGAGATCGCCGGCTACGACGACACGATGCTGATTTCCTATGTGCTCGACGCCGGCAAAGGCGGTCACGGCATGGACGATCTCGCCAAGCGCTGGCTCAACCATGACACCATCCATTTCCACCACGTCGCCGGCCAAGGCAAATCGCAGGTGAGCTTCGACTGCGTCGCCATTGACAAAGCAACCGACTACGCCGCCGAGGACGCCGACGTGACGCTGCGGCTGTGGAACGCGTTGAAACCGCGCCTGCCCGCCGAGCATGTCGCTACCGTTTACGAAACGCTGGAGCGCGCCATGCCCGCGGTGCTGGCGCGCATGGAGCGGCGCGGCATTTCCATCGACCGCCAGGTGCTCTCGCGCCTGTCTGGCGAATTCGCCCAGAAACAAGGCGCGCTGGAAGACGAAATCAAGAAGCTCGCCGGCGAGCCGCTCAATCCCGGCTCGCCCAAGCAGCTTGGTGACATCCTGTTCGGCAAGATGGCGCTGCCCGGCGGCAGCAAGACCAAGACCGGGCAATGGTCGACCGGCGCGCGCGCATTGGAAGATCTCGCCGAGCAGGGCCATGCGCTGCCGCGCAAGATCCTCGACTGGCGGCAGGTGTCGAAGCTGCGCTCGACCTATACGGAAGCACTGCCGACTTACGTGAACCCGACGACCCACCGCGTGCACACGTCTTACGCGCTCGCCGCCACGTCAACCGGGCGGCTGTCATCGTCGGAGCCGAATTTGCAGAACATCCCGGTGCGCACCGAGGAAGGCCGCAAGATCAGGCGCGCCTTTATCGCTTCGCCCGGCATGAAATTGGTCTCGGCCGACTATTCGCAAATCGAATTGCGCCTGCTCTCGGAAGTCGCCCACGTGCCGACGCTGCGGCAAGCCTTCAAGGACGGCGTCGACATCCACGCCATGACGGCGTCGGAAATGTTCGGCGTGCCGGTGAAGGGCATGCCGCCCGAGATACGCCGCCGCGCCAAGGCAATCAATTTCGGCATCATCTACGGCATTTCGGCTTTCGGCCTCGCCAATCAACTGAGCATCGAGCGCGAGGAAGCCGGCGCCTACATCAAGAAATATTTTGAGCGCTTTCCGGGCATCCGCGACTACATGGACGAGACGCGCGAGTTCTGCCGCGCGCATGGCTATGTGCTCACGCTGTTCGGCCGCAAATGCCACTACCCTGACATCAAGGCGTCGAACCCCTCGATCCGCTCGTTCAACGAACGCGCGGCGATCAACGCGCGCCTGCAAGGCTCGGCCGCCGACATCATCCGACGCGCCATGATCCGCATGGAGGGCGAACTCGCCAAGGCCAAGCTCACGGCGCAGATGCTCCTGCAGGTGCACGACGAACTGATCTTCGAAGTGCCGGACGGCGAAGTGACCAGGACCATGCCGGTGGTGAAACGCGTCATGGAAGACGCGCCGCACCCGGCGGTCTCGCTGCATGTGCCGTTGCAGGTCGACGCCCGCGCCGCCGACAATTGGGACGAAGCGCATTGATTCTTTACTTCCCCTCTCCCCTTGTGGGAGAGGGTGGTTCCGAGCGTAGCGAGGAACCGGGTGAGGGGTGCTTTCGCAAGATGATTCGCCCGAAGCCCACCTCTCACCCGGCTCACGCTCGCATTCGCTCCGCGCTCGCCACCCTCTCCCACAAGGGGAGAGGGAAAGAGCGGCTGTTGCGTGTCTTTGTAACAATGTCGGTTTTAGCTCCCCTCCCCGCCTCCGCTGCGCCCGCGCTCGACGGCGCGCAGATGGGCTGGCCCTGGGCGCTGCCGTTCGCCGGCATTCTCTTGAGCATCGCCGCCGGTCCGCTGCTGTTCGCCAAATTCTGGCACGCGCATTACGGCAAGATCGCCGCTGCTTGGGCGCTGCTCACGCTCGCGGCAATTGCCTTTCGCTTCGGCGCGCCGGCCGCGCTCGCCGGGCTCGTGCACGCCGCCCTCGCCGAATATATGAGCTTCATCATCCTGCTGTTCGCGCTCTATGTGGTGGCGGGGGGCGTGCTCATCGCCGGCACCCTGCGCGGCGGCCCGCTGGTCAACACCGGCATCTTGCTGCTCGGCACCGCCATGGCAAGCATCGTCGGCACCACCGGCGCCGCCATGATTCTGGTGCGGCCGTTGATCCGCGCCAACGCATCGCGCGCGCGCAACGCGCACGTGGTGATCTTCTTCATCTTCCTGGTCGGCAATATCGGCGGCGCGCTGTCGCCGCTCGGCGATCCGCCGCTGTTCGTCGGCTTTCTGCATGGCGTCGATTTTTTCTGGACCACCAGGCATCTCGCTTTTCCAACCGCTATCGCCGCGGTGCTGGTGCTCGCCATTTTCCTCGCGCTCGACGTCTGGTTCGCGCGCGGCGAGACGAATACTGCGACGACCGCCGCGCCTCTGCGCCTGCACGGGCTGATCAACCTGCCGCTCATCGCGGCCATCATCGGCGCCATCCTGCTGTCGGCCGCATGGCAGCCCGGCGTCGAGCTCGACATCGACGGCACCCACATCGCCTTACAAAGCCTCGCGCGCGACGGCGCGCTCGTCATCATCGCGCTCGCCTCGCTCTGGCTCACGCCCGAAGAGCACCGCGCCGCCAACGACTTCACCTGGGAACCGATTGTCGAGGTGGTAAAATTATTCGCCGGCATATTCGTCTGCATCATTCCAGTGCTGGCGATGCTGGACGCCGGCCAGGACGGCCCCTTCGCCTGGCTGCTCGACGCGGTCACCGCCCGCAACGGCTCCCCGCACGAGGTCGCTTATTTCTGGCTTACCGGATTGCTTTCGGCCTTCCTCGATAACGCGCCGACTTATCTCGTGTTCTTCCAGCTCGCCGGCGGCGACGCCGCCGAACTGATGGACAAGCTGGCGCCCACGCTCGCCGCCATTTCCATGGGCG
>JBOHII010000481.1:0-4490 GCA_050725955.1 Pseudolabrys sp.
GTCGAAGAGCTGCGCGCGATGCAGACCGCGGGTAACGGGGCGGCCGACCTCGGCGAGGACATCGGACGGCTCGAAGGCAAGGCGGCGCAGGCGCTGCGCGACCTCTATGCCGATCTGACGCCGTGGCAGAAGACGCAAGTCGCGCGCCATCCGCAGCGGCCGCATTGCCTCGACTACATCGCCGGCCTGATCGCCAATTTCATTCCGCTCGCCGGCGACCGCAAATTCGGCGACGACGAAGCCATCGTTGGCGGCTTCGGCCGTTTCCGCGGCGAGAGCGTTTGCGTCATCGGCCACGAAAAAGGTTCCGACACCGAGAGCCGCATCAAACACAATTTCGGCATGGCGCGGCCGGAAGGCTACCGCAAGGCGGTGCGGCTGATGGAAATGGCCGACCGTTTCGGCATCCCGGTGATCTCGCTGGTGGATACCGCCGGGGCCTACCCCGGCATCGGCGCGGAAGAGCGCGGCCAGGCGGAAGCCATCGCGCGCTCGACCGACACGTGCCTGGCGCTCGGCGTGCCCAATGTCGCCGTCATCCTCGGCGAAGGCGGCTCGGGCGGCGCCATCGCCATCGCCACCGCCAACCGGGTGCTGATGTTGGAGCACGCCATCTATTCTGTGATCTCGCCGGAAGGTGCCGCCTCCATCCTGTGGCGCGATACCGCCAAGGCGCAGGAAGCGGCGACCAATATGAAAATCACCGCGCAGGACATGGTGCGCTTCGGGGTGATCGATACGGTGGTGCCGGAACCGACCGGCGGCGCCCATCGCGACCAGGCCGCCGCCATCGCGGTGACCGGCGAGGCAATCGGCAGCGCGCTGGGCGAATTGCGCGGCCTTGACCGCGCGGCGCTGCGCCGGCAGCGGCGGGAGAAATTTCTCGCCATGGGCCGCACGCAAAGCTAGCGCTTGGGCAGCGCAAGCCTGTGGATTTTTTCCTGCGGGCACACCCCAGAGCCCTGAATCGCAAGGGATTTTTGTCGTTTACCTTCGATTCGTTAAAGGCCCCGGTGGCGCTCAAACGGCCTCGTTTGCCTTGCAGAGGCCACATCTTAGGGATAACGATTACTCAATGAGGGCCTGCCCCTTCGGGGAGTACCGCGTTTGAACCGACTCTATGCACGCGCGCTGCTTGCGACGGCGGCTATTGCCGCGGCCATCGCGCTTGCCGGTTGCGACGCCGACAGCATCGGCTTGACTGGCGTCTCCACGGCGCCGATTTCCGAGAAGACGCTCGCCGAAATGCAGGCGAAGCAGATGGACAAGGAATCGCCGATCCTGATCCGCATCTTCAAGGAAGAGGCGGAGATGGAGGTCTGGAAGAAGAACCGCAGCGGCGAATTCGCGCTGCTTAAGACCTATCCGATCTGCCGCTGGTCCGGCGATCTCGGCCCCAAGGTCAAGGAAGGCGACCGCCAGGCGCCCGAGGGCTTCTACACCATCACGCCCGGTCAGATGAATCCGAATTCCAATTACTACCTCGCCTTCAACACCGGCTATCCCAACGCCTTCGACCGCGCCTGGAACCGCACCGGCTCGGAGCTGATGGTGCATGGCGACTGCTCATCGCGCGGCTGCTACGCCATGACCGACGCGCAGATGCAGGAAATCTACTCGCTGGCGCGCGAGTCGTTCTTCGGCGGGCAGAAGAGTTTCCAGTTCGAGGCCTTCCCGTTCCGCATGACCGCGCTGAACATGGCCCGGCACCGCAACAATCCGAATTTTGCGTTCTGGAAGATGATCAAGGAAGGCTACGACCATTTCGAAGCCACCCATCAGCAGCCGAAGGTGGCGGTCTGCGAGAAGCGTTATGTGTTCGACGCGGCGGCGCCCGGCAATTCGACGCGGCCGCTGTCATTCAACGCACGCGGCGCCTGCCCGGTGTTCCAGCTTGACCCGGCCATTGCCACGGCGGTACTCGACCATCGCCGCCAAGAACAATATCAGATGGCGCAATTGATCGCGCAGGACGTGCCGGTGGTGCCCTCACGCGCCGGCATCGACGGCGGCATGAACCCGGTGTTCGAAGCCAAGCTCGCGGCGCGCGGTGGCTTCGACGCCGAGGGCCGCCTCGTTCAGGTTTCCGGCAGCGACGCTCCCGGCGCGTTGCCCCGCTCGCTCAAGCCGATCGTGTTGGCAAACACGGTGCCGCAATCGGCCCCGCGCATCCAGCCGGCGGTGTACAGCGTGCCGGTACCGCAGCCGGCGCCGCAGCCGAAGGAAGGCGAAGCCGGCCCGCAGCAGCAGCCGGCGACGTTCGGCGGTCTGTTTGGCGGTTCGCAGACGCAACCCGAGCCGGCAGCGGCGCCCGCGCCGCCAGCCGAAAGCGAGCCGATCGCCCTGCGCGGCACCGAGACCACTACGGCGGCAAAGCCGAATCGCGCCGCCCCGGTCCGCACCGCCGCGGCGCCCCCCATCGTGCTGCATGCCAGGCCGCACGAAGCAGCGCCGTACCGGAAACCGGAAGCCGTCGTGACCAGGGCTCCGGCCGCCCCGCCGCCGGTGCGGCAAGCGCGTCAAGAGCCGCCGCCCGCGGCGCCCGCGCCTGTACGGCAGGTACGCGAAGAACCGGCACAGCCTGCACCGGAAATGCGCACCGCCTTTTCGGCGTCTCCCAGCAGCGACAACGTGATCAAGGGGGCGCAGCCGGTGTTGCCGGCCAATTCGTTCGAAGCCCGCTGGGCGGCGCTGCGCTAGGCTATTGCCACCGTCATTGCTTCCAATCGAGTCATGGCCGCATAGATGACGCATGCGCGCCTATGTCTACGTCCTCGGCACCATCGGCAAAAACCGCCATCTGACCTATGTCGGCTGGACCAGCGACGTCGCCCGCCGGCTGGCGCAGCACAATGCCGGCAAGGGTGCGCGCACGACGCGCGGGCGATGCTGGGTGCTGCTGCATAGCGAGCGTTGCAAGAGCAAGCGCGCGGCGATGAGCCGCGAGTGGCACCTCAAACGCGATCGCAAGTTGCGCAAAAAGCTGGCGCAAAAATTGACCAGGCCAAAGTAACACAGCAGCGGAGCGCATCTCTCTCCGCTGTCATTGCCGCGCTTGACCCGGCAATCCATGATGCCGTTCGGCAACGAAGGCTTAACGTAACGGCTTTATCCGCGGCATCTCGCCAGGGATGCCCGGGTCAAGCCCGGGCATGACAGCAAACGTCACGCGTATTTGCCGTGACAGTGTTTGAACTTCTTGCCGGAGCCGCAGGGGCATTGCTCGTTGCGGCCGACCTTGCCCCAGGACCTGGGGTCGCTCGGATTGCGTTCGGCCTGCACGCCGGTACCGGCGAGCATTGCCGTTAGCGGCGCCATGGCGAGCGCCATCTCGTCTTCGCCGGTCGCCGGGTCGACCTTGTGCGCTTCCATGTATGGCAGCCTGGAGGTTTCCTCTTCCGGCGGCTTTTCCACGATCTCCACCCGCATCAACTGTGCGGTCACCGCCTCGCGCAAATGCGCCACCATGGCTTCGAACAGGCTGAACGCTTCCGCCTTGTATTCGTTGAGCGGATCGCGCTGGCCGTAGCCGCGCAAGCCGATCACCTGGCGCAAATGTTCGAGCATCACCAGATGTTCGCGCCAGAGTTGGTCGAGCGTCTGCAGCAGGATCGTTTTTTCGATGTAGCGCATGACGTCGGCGCCCCAATTGGCCACCTTGCTTGCCATGTGCTCGTCGGCGCGGCGGATGACGCGCTCCTTCATCTCCTCGTCGGCAATGCCTTCTTCCTTGGCCCAGTCCTGCACCGGCAGTTCGAACGCGAGCACCTCGCGTAATGCCTTGTCGAGGCCGGCGATGTCCCACTGCTCGGCATAGGCATTCTCGGGAATGTGCTTGACGACCAGTTCCTCGATCACCGAATGGCGCATGTCGGCGACGGTTTCGTCCACCGCATCGTCGCGCATGAGATCGAGCCGCTGCTCGAAGATCACCTTGCGCTGATCGTTCATCACGTCGTCGTATTTGAGCAGATTCTTACGGATATCGAAGTTGCGCGCCTCGACTTTCTGCTGCGCTTTTTCCAGCGCCTTGTTGATCCACGGATGGACGATCGCCTCGTTTTCCTTCAAGCCGAGCTTCTGCAGCATGCCGTCGAGCTTGTCGGTGCCGAAGATGCGCATCAGGTCGTCTTCAAGCGAAAGGTAGAACTTCGAGCGGCCCGGATCGCCCTGCCGGCCGGAGCGGCCGCGCAGCTGGTTGTCGATGCGCCGGCTTTCGTGCCGCTCGGTGCCGAGGACGCAGAGGCCGCCGGCGGCGAGTGCCTTCTCCTTGAGGCGCGCCACCTGGGCGCGGATTTCCGCCGCGCCCGGACTTTTTTCCCGCTCGCGCGGGTCCGCGATGTCGGCAAGCTCCTGGCGGATGCGCATGTCGGCGTTGCCGCCGAGCTGAATATCGGTGCCGCGGCCGGCCATATTCGTCGCGATGGTGATGGCGCCCGGAACGCCGGCCTGCGAGACGATGTAGGCTTCCTGTTCGTGATAGCGGGCAT
>JBOHII010000482.1:0-8469 GCA_050725955.1 Pseudolabrys sp.
AACAGCGGGATGCCGGCCGGCTCCAGCATCCCGCGCAAACCGCGCGCCGCTTCGACCATGGCGCGGGTCGACGAATGTTTGTCGCGCAATTGCACCAATGTGGCGCTGCGCACGACACGGGCGGCGAGGTCGGAGAGCGTGCGGCCGCCGGCGACGGCGGGATCGAAGAGCGCATAGAGGCGAAGATCGATATCCATCAGGTTACCCGTGCGCGTGCGAGAAGCGTCGGCTCATCGAGATTGTGCAGCGTATCGATGATGGCGACGGCGAAACTGCCCGGGCCGTTCGCCTGCGCCGCCGCCAATTCGCCGGCGACGCCGACGATCGTCAAAGCCGCCGCGGTTGCGCGCCAGGCATCGGGCTCGACTGCAAGACAGGCCGCAACCAGCGCGGAGGCGGCGCAGCCCAGTGCGGTGACCTTGCCCATCAACGGATGGCCGTTGGCGATGCGCGCCAATCGCCCGCCGTCGTCGACCCAATCGGTTTCGCCCGACAGCGCGAGCACGATGTTCTTGTCGCGCGCGTAGGCCGTCAGAGCTTCGCGCGTCGGCGCGCTTTCCGCCAGTGCGGAAAATTCGGCGCGGTTGAGCCGCAGTGCTTTCGGCTTGCTTGCGATCAGCGCAAGGGCGAAGGCGGCGCGCGGGCTGCTGCGGTCGACGAACACCGGATCGAGCACCCAGGGAATTTTCTTTCGCGTCGCGATCTCCGCCGCCAGCGTAGTCGCCTCGCGGCGCTCGCGATCGAAAGTGCCGAGATTGACTGACAGCGCGTCGGCACCGGTGACGAACGGACCGATCTCCTCAACCGACAGCGTCATCGAGGGCACGCAGCCGGCGGCAAGCAAAACGTTGGCGGTAAAATTCTGCGCCACCGCGTTGGTGATGCAGTGGACGCGCGGCCCGCGCGCGCGCAGCCGCTCGATCAGCGCCGCGGTAAATTGCGGCAGGTCTTTGCAGGATGTGCCGTCGCGCTTTGTCGGCCTTGGTTGGTGCATCTCATCTCCCTCCGCCGGCATGACCCGGATCAGGTTCGTTGGGTTGGCCTTGGGCGGCCTCTCAGTCCGGCCAACGCCGGACACCCCACGAGATTGCTGCGTCATACCTAATCCGCACGGCGGGGCAAGGCAAGGCCGCCTTGCCAGGGAGCCGCGATTTTGCTGCATTGCTGACAAATCCGAGGGACCCGATGACCCCATTCTTCGTCCAGATCAAATGCCAGCTCGGCAAATCCTATCAAGTGGCCAACGCACTGGCCGAAGCCGAGATCGCCTCCGAAATTTATTCGACCGCCGGCGACTACGACTTGCTGGTGAAATTCTACGTCGAGGCCGGTGCCGATATCGGGCACTTCGTCAATGAGAAGGTGCAGTGCATTCCCGGCATCAAGGACACCCACACCATTATCACCTTCAAGGCGTTCATAGCCTAGGCTTCGGCTGGTCACGCGGGGCCGGCATGACGCGCTGCCGAAGCCCGGTCCGGCCGCGGCCAAAGTCCAAGTCCAAATCCAAGTCATTGCTGCGAGCGGTGTTGTTCCACCGCTAGCGAGAGCGCCATCACCGAAGTTTTGTAGTGGCTCTCGGCGCACTATCTAAAGGAGCATTATAACCTTGACAAAGCATTGACTATATCTGGGGTTGTGCCTACGACCTTGGTATGGCTGGTCACGTTGAGTGGTGGAAAAGGGCGTCCGAGGAAATTGAGACGGCGTACGATTTGCGCGCGACCGGAAAGCGCCTGCAGGCCTATCACCACGCTGGTCAGGCCATCGAATTTGCCCTTAAGGCCATCTATATCAAAAAGAATAACCTCACCGAGCTTCCGGCGACTTGCCATGGAGCGACTTGGCACAACCTCACTTTTATTGCCAACGAGGCTGGATTGAGGCCCGATCTTCATAATTTAAGAGAAAACAAAAGGGGTTACGAGAACTGGCTGACCGTAAAGGACTGGGATAGCGACGGTCGGTTTCCCGGCAATGAACCCGGCGTTAAAGAACTCAACGATTTGATGTTGGCGGTTGTCGCCGAACCTGATGGAATGAAGGCATGGTTAGACGAAATCTATCAGAAGAACTAAAAAAAGCTGGACACCAGCTCCTCCTGGCAACCGATGCGCTTGATATGCAAGCGCAGGGGGCGATGTGGGTTTATAGCCAAGCTTTGCAAGATTGGCGTTATTACCTCGTAACATCCCTCGTAGATTCTATAGGTCGCCGCAAAACATATCGACTGCTGTTGAATGTTTTTGAGCGCGTAGAATTTCCGAAAGATATGACTATTGAGGATATTCATCTTGGCAGTCCGAATGAATCATTTTTTCAGTTAGTGTCGAAAGTGATGCGCGTAGAAGGCGGCACGATTGCCTCGTTTGAGGATTGCAAATTCAATAATGTTTCATTTAATGGCATCGTATATCGCGCGGTACGGTCTATCCCCTCGAAGCGAGAAGCAGAGCGCATCGAAAAACGATTTCAGAAAAAAGTGAAAGATCTCATAGATCAATGACCAAGAGGTCTGTCAAAAATATCGAAATGGAACCGGACGCATGGGTGCGCTTTGAGCGCGCCGTTGACGTTGTGGTGAAAAGTCCGCCTCAGCATCGGATCAAGCCGAAGCGAAAAAGCCGCATAAAACGTAAAAAAAGGCGGCTGGCTAGAAATCCGAATCCAAAATTCGCGGGCGCTGACCACCAAGAGTCCCATGCTGCTGAAGCGCGCGCTGTCGAGCGTTGTTGAGCGCGCGTTCCCAGGACTCGCGCAATTCATTCGCCCTCGTAACGCACGCGGTATCTGACACTTCAATCCAGCCGTGGACCGGGCATTTCACGATGTGGCCGTCGATAAATCCCGGCTCATTGGCTTCAATCCTAGCTTTGCAGACCGGGCACTTGTCCATTTTGCGTCTCCTTCCTCGAACATTTTTATGATCTAGGGACTGACGATGGCGGCGATGACTGATCAATCTTTGATGCCGCACGTTGTATCGCCTGCGCAAGCTCATTTGCTTGAGCGGGTGTCAATACCAGTGGCAGCCGTCCTGACGGTTTTTCGCGTGAGTCTCCCGGCTTTCCATATTGAAGTTGCAACATCACCGCCGTTCCCATGCCGATCTGAGTCGAATAGCCAGTGAGTGGAAACACGATGATGTTGCGATCTTTATCTAATTCCCATCCATGAAGATCAGCCATTTTATTTCCCCGAATATTCGCGCGGTTTTTTGCGTTTGCGCCAACGCACGAAACGCGCAGCCTTATGCTTGAATTCAGGCTTGGTAAGGCCGTCGATAAGTCAGGCGTTTGCCAACGATACCAGAGGCTAATGTTTCGGCGCGCATCGTATCGTTGACGCCCAAGGCAATGCGATTGTTGTGACGGAAATCGAATTCGGCAAGATAACGATGCAGATGCTTTTCGGCACAATGCTGGTAAGTGCCGCGCATCCCGCGTTTGAAAATTGAGAAATAGCTTTCAACGGTATTGGTAGTTACGTCGCCGCGCACATACTCATGATCGGCATGATTGACTGTCTCATGGGCGGCAAACTCTTTCCCGACGCGGTGATAGAGTTTGCTTTCGTCGGTGTGTAACCTAGTCTCGCGGGCGATGTTTTCGCGGACGATTTTAGCCACGGTCGCGCCGTCCGCAAGAGCCGGATGAAAAGAGCGCACACGGCCACCGCGCTCGACCAATGCCACGATTGCACGCTTCTTGCCGGGGCCAGTTTTCTTTTTCGACATAGGACGCCCGGTCGTTTTGAACTTGCGCTGCTGTGCTTCTGGAATGTCGCCAAAATAGGTTTCATCGGCTTCTACGACGTTCCCGAGACCGCCCAAAGGCTCAAGGCCACCGGAGCGCATGGCCTCGCGTAAGCGGTGCATCATGAACCACGTCGATTTGTAGCTCACGCCCAGCATACGATGGACTTGATGGGCGGAAACACCCTTCTTGCTGGCGGTCATCAGGAACAGGGCGGCAAGCCATTTTGTGAGCGGGATTTTGGAACGCTCAAAAACGGTCTTTACGGTCACGGTAAACTGCTCGCGGCACTCGGCGCATTGGTAGAGGCCGGGGCGGTGCGCTTTGCCCTGGAGGGCCGTTATTTTGGCTTTGTCGGCATTGCCACAATGCGGGCAAGTCGGGCCTTCCGGCCAAACTCGTGCCTCAAGCCATTCGCGGGCTTTGGTTTCGTCGTTAAAGATCGGGTTTTTGAGCAAGTCAGTCATGGCAATCTCCTATGCCAATAAACATAGGGATTGTGGCTTGCTTTGTCAAGGTTATAATGCCCTCTAAAGTTGTAATTCTATTGACATGCACCCGTTTGTGCGTCTTACATTCGGAATTGAAATAAAGATTCGGTGTGTCGGATGGATTTCCGCCACGGCCCGGCACCGGATTGCGTCGGTTGGTCGGCATAGCCGCTGCGCTTTTCAGGCCAACTCGCCAGGCCCGAAAGTAGAAATCGGGGGCACTCGTTCGCATGCTGCGAGACAACCTTCGGCCCATCGCCGCGGATTTCATTGCCAAGCATGACGGCACTGTCAGGAAATACAAAAGGCTTGAATGCATCTACACGCAGGGCGACCGAGCCGACGAGCTCTTCTGCATTCTGAGCGGCAAGGTGCTGGTCACCATCGGTTCGGCCGCCGGCAAGGAAGCGCTCATTGCAGTTCTCCTTCCGGAACATTTCTTCGGCGAGGACTGCACGGACGCGGACGGACTGAGAACCTCGGCCGTGACGGCCGCGACCGATTGCGCGGTGGTGGCGTTCCGCACCAACGACGCGATGGACAAATTCAGGGATGACCCCGAATTCACCAAATGCTTTGCGGTATTCCTCATGGAGCGAAACAAACAACTGAAGGCTTCGCTTGTCGATCATATGCTGCTTTCGAGCGAGAAGCGGCTGGCCAGACTTCTGTTGCGGCTGGTACCGTCCGAAAGAGACGTAGAGCCCGATTTGGTCGATGTCCTTAACAACCAGGAACTGATCGCTCGGATGGTCGGCACCACCCGCTCGCGCATCAATGAATTCATGAACAAGTTTCGCGACATGGGTCACATCGAATACGGCAGCAACCATCTCAAGGTTTACAGCACCCTCAATTCGATCCTGGTCGACGACGAAACCTGAGCCCACGGTCCATTTCGCCGCCCGCCGCAGGCTGGGGTCGCGTCGCGCCGGGCTTCCCGTCCACTCGGAAAACGCTTAGTATTTGCCTGAACCTGGGTGACGCCCATGAGGAAGTCCGCTCGCGTTTTGGCTATCGTCTCGTTGACGGCCCTGTTAGCCGCACCGTCGCTACCCGCGTCGGCGCAACAGCAACCGGCAGCCGGTGCCGCGCCCGCCGCCGGCGCGGCCGTCAATCCGGCTGAGGCCGACCTCAAGTCGACGATCATTACATTCCAGGCTGATTTTCCGGTCGCCCGTCCTCAATATTATTGGTGGCGCGGCGCCTGCTATTATCGCAATCCATCCGGAAAATATGCGGCGGTCGCCTCCGACTACTGCACGAAATAGACCGACAGGGGGTTTTCGCTAAATCTCCGGCCGGCGCGGCCCCTCCGCCTCGCGCGCGCGTTGCAGGCCAAGCGCCCGTTCGCGCCAGATGACGAACAGCCCGGCGCCGGCGACGATAACCCCGCCCAAATAGACCAGCGCGCTCGGCAATTCGCCGAAGACCCAATAGCCGAGCAGCAGCGCCCAAAGCATCGACGTATAGTCGAATGGCGCCACGACCGAAGCCGCGGCGTAGCGATAGCTCTCGGTCAAGAAGATGTGCGCGGTGCCGCCGAGCACGCCGAGCGCGATCAGCGCTACGAGCTCCGACCCAGTCGGCGTATGCCAGGCGAACGGCAAAGTGAGCGCGCCGGCGATGGCGCAGATCAACGAGAAATAGAACACGATAGACGGCGTCGTTTCACTCTGCACCAGGCGGCGGGTCTGGATGACCGTGCCAGCGTTGCTGACAGCGGACATCAGCGCAAAAAGCGAGCCGACCGTGGAGGTCGCGGCGGCTCCGGCTGCCGCGTAGCGGCCGATGTCGAAATGCGGGATCAGCATTACGATCACGCCGGCAAAGCCGATCAGCACCGCCGACCAGCGATAGACGCGCACGTGTTCCTTCAAAATGACGGCGGCAAGCGCCACCGTGAACAGCGGCGAGGCAAAGGAAATCGCGGTTGCGTCGGCGAGCGGCAGCCGCGTCAGCGCAGAGAAGTTGGTGAACATGCCGAATACGCTGAGCAGCCCGCGGCCGAGCTGGCCGAACGGCCGGCGCGTGTACACCGCGCTCGCGAGCTCGCCGCGCATGGCATAGATCACCACCACCGGCAGGACCGCGAAGGCGCTGCGGAAAAACACCATTTGCCCGACCGGCGCGACATTGCCCAATTGGCGCACCAGCGCCGACATGGCGGCAAACAGCAGCGCGGAGACAAGCTTGAAGCCAATGGCTTTGAGTGGATTCATCGGCAACGCTTATAGCAGCCCGAGCCAATGTCGCGGCGTCATGCGCGGCCCCGACGGCCCGTCATTTCGGCTTCTTCGCCACCGGCTTGAGCCCTTCGACGGCCGGTAGCGACTTGATATAGGCCGCAATCGCCATTCGGTCGGCCGCGGTCAGCTTGGACGTGTTGGAAACAACTTCGATCATGCTGCCCCCGACCAGGTCCGCATCCGGCGTCATGCCGTCGTTCAGCGTGGCGGCGATATCCTCCTCGGTCCAATTCTTGAGCTTGTATTGGGTGATGTTCGGAACGCCGCCCTGCCCGTCCGGGCTCGGCCCGCCGGTGAAGCGCAGGCGCTCGATCACGGCGCCAAAGACATTCCGTGGAGAGTGACATTCGGCGCAGTGGCCCGGACCGTTGACCAGATAGGCGCCGCGATTCCACTGGGCCGATCGAGACGGGTCGGGCTTGAAGGTCGCGGCCTTGAGAAACAAAAGCTTCCAAATACCGACCGCGCGGCGAATGTTGAATGGAAACGCCAGGTCGTGATCGCGCACGCGACCAGCGACCGGCGGCAATGTCTTGAGAAAAGCGAACAGGTCGCGCAAGTCGTCGAGCCGCATGTTGCGATACGACGTATAGGGGAAGGCGGGGTACAGCTGCTTGCCCGCGGGCGAGACGCCCATGGTCATGGCGGTGACGAACTGAGCATCGCTCCAGCCGCCAATGCCGTCCCGCCGGTCAGCCGAGATATTGGGAACGTAGAACGTTCCGAAGGGCGAGCCGAGCGCCAGGCCGCCGCCGAGCCTCGTGTTGTCCTTCTGCTTCGGCACCGCATGGCACGATGCGCAGCCGCCGGCGAAGAACATCTCGCGGCCATTGGCAAGATCGGGCACGTGCGGCGGGAGCGCCGCGATCGGCCCGGGCGGCATGGTCAGCAACCAGAATACGCCCACCGCCAATATCGCGGCGAAAACGGCCGCAGCGATCATCCTCCGAATCATCGCTTCCCCCGCGGTGCGGATGGTTTGTACAGGAAAAGCCGTAATCATTGGGTCAATTTCCATCCGGCGCACACTTGGCTTCGGTCAATCCGATGATCGAATAAACCTCATCGCCCGGTGTTATAAACACCGGACACACGAAATAATGTTCCCGAAAAATGGCGCTGGAGGACTCCGAATGGTCCGCTTCGTTTCGGCTTTTGCGCTCGCGGGAACCTTGCTCCTGGCCGCCGGCAACATCGCCCTCGCCCAAACCACCCCGGCTCAAATCGTCAAGGAACGCCAGGACGCGATGGATAAAAATTGGACCGAATATTTTCGCGACGTCGCGCGCACGGTGCGCACCGACAGCCCGGATTTGAACCTCATAGCGACCAAATCGGCCCAGGCGAGCGAGCACCTAAGAAAACTGGCGCAGCTCTTTCCGCCCGGGACCGGCCGCGATGTGGTGCCGAGCACACGGGCAAAACCGGAGGTCTGGACGCAGCGGGCGGATTTCGATGCCGCCATGAAGGCCTTGATTGACGCAAGCGACACCATCGCCGAAGACGCCAAGAAAGGCGATGTCGTGAAGGTCAAGAGCGACTGGACAGAGCTTGCGAAAGCTTGCGGCGCCTGCCACGGCGGTCCCAAGAAAGCCGGCGGCAAATTCCGCTTCGAGGAGGAATAATCCGCAACCGGCGCAGTGCGCCTCAGGCGCGGCGGCTCGCCGCGATGGCCGCCCAGACCTTGGGCGCGGTCGCCGGCATGTCGAT
Source organism: Pseudolabrys sp. (assembly GCA_050725955.1). GTDB lineage: Bacteria > Pseudomonadota > Alphaproteobacteria > Rhizobiales > Xanthobacteraceae > Pseudolabrys. Next base: position 8,206 of record JBOHII010000482.1, read on the forward strand.
ATGGCGGATTTTGTAGGCGCGCCAGAGCGCGTCGAGGATGGCATTGATCAGTGCCGGACACGAGCCGACGGCGCCGGCCTCGCCCGCACCTTTGACGCCGAGCGGGTTGTTCTTGCACGGCACGTTGCGGGTCTCGAACACGAAGTCCGGCGCGTCGGCGGCGTGCGGCATGGCGTAGTCCATGAAACTGGCGCTGAGCAATTGCCCGGAAGCCGCATCGTAGACGGTGTCTTCCATCAGCGCCTGCCCGATGCCCTGCACCGC
>JBOHII010000483.1:0-3692 GCA_050725955.1 Pseudolabrys sp.
CGCCTTCATTGCCGACCTTCTGCATCGCCTTGGCGATCATGCTGACTATGGTGGCGTCGCCGTACGACGAGATGGTGCCGACCTGGGCAACTTCCGCCGAGGAGCCGACCGGCTTGGCGCGCTTCTCGATGTCCTTGACCACGGCGCCAACCGCGATGTCGATGCCGCGCTTCAAGTCCATCGGGTTCATGCCGGCGGCAACGGATTTCGCGCCTTCCTTGACGATCGCGGCGGCCAGAATGGTGGCGGTGGTGGTGCCGTCGCCCGCGGTATCGTTGGTCTTCTGGGCGACTTCGCGCACCATCTGCGCGCCCATGTTCTCGAACTTGTCCTCGAGTTCGATTTCCTTGGCGACGGTGACGCCGTCCTTGGTGATGCGCGGGGCGCCGAACGACTTGTCGAGGATGACGTTGCGGCCTTTCGGGCCGAGCGTGACCTTCACCGCATTCGATAGAACCTCGACGCCGCGCAGCATGCGGTCGCGCGCGTCGACGGCGAATTTTACTTCCTTGGCAGCCATTTTGAATTACTCCGATTGGTGATTAGGGCGCATCCCTCTCGGTTGTCATCGCCGGGCTTGTCCCGGCGATCTCGCTTAGGAAGGCAGTGCCCTCCTTATCGGGCTGGCCGGGTCAAGCCCGGCCATGACAGGCCGAAAGTTCGGCGCGTTTAATTTGGTGCGTTACGCGATCACGCCCATGATGTCGGACTCCTTCATGATCAGGAGCTCCTCGCCATCGAGCTTGACCTCGGTGCCCGACCACTTGCCGAACAGCACCTTGTCGCCGTTCTTCAAATCGATCGGAATCAGCTTGCCGGCTTCGTCGCGGCCGCCCGGGCCGACGGCGATAACCTCGCCCTGCGAGGGCTTCTCCTGGGCGGTGTCGGGGATGATGATGCCGCCTTTGGTCTTTTCTTCGGCGGTGATGCGGCGCACGACGATGCGGTCGTGCAGGGGACGGAATTTGGTTTTGGCCATGGCTTCCTCGTCGGCGCTAGTGCGCATGCGGGTGACAAAATAGTGTCGATTTTCTAGGCTCTTAGCACTCAGTTACGGGGAGTGCCAATTGCTGCCCGGGACATATGGCCTTCGCCCGAGAGTGTCAAGCTAGCCGATGAGCTTCATGACGCTGTCGACGAACAGCCGCAGGCCGGCGACGCCGACCAGCAGGTAGCACCAGAAATACAGCCGCTTTTCGTCCAGCCGGTCGTGCAGGCGTTTGCCGGCCCAGACGCCAAGCGGCACCGCCGGTATCAAAGCTGCCGCCATCAGCAGAACGCGCAGGTCCCTGGCGCTGAGCCAGAGATAGAGCGCGAGCTTGAGCGTATTACTGGCCAGGAACAGCGCGATCATAGTGCCGGCATAGACCGACTTCGGCAGCCCGCGCGGCAAAAGGTAATAGGCGATCGGCGGGTTGCCGCCGTGCGAGATGAACGTGGTGAAGCCGCACAAGCCGCCGCAGACCAGCGCCAGCGGCGGATTGACCGGCGTATGGCTCGACGGCGCGGTGCGGTCACGCAGGAAATAACGCGCGGTAAACCAGAGGATGACAATGGATATGCCGAGCGCGACGATCCGGGGATCGACCTCGGCGACGAACAGCGCGCCGAGACAAAGCCCGGCGCAAACGCCCGGCACCAGCCATTTCAGGTCGGGCAGCGACCAGGTGCGCGGCGGGTAGGCCCAGACCGTGAAGGGGTCGGAGGCCGATACGATCGGCGCCATCATGAAAGTGGCGGTGACTGGATCGACGACGAGCGCCAGCAGCGGCACGCCCAGAATCGCCAACCCCCCGCCAAACGCGCTGCGGCCCAGGCTGACAAGGAAAATCGCTGGAATACCAATGAGATAGAACAGGGGGTCTGTGGGCATGGCGGTGGCGGGTTGCGCCGTTCTTTATAGCAGATCGGGCGTAACCTGCTTGCACTGCTGGCCAATGCCCCGCAAAGTCCGCCAAACCGTGCCGGAGGAAACGAGATGAGCTGTCGCAACCGACCCCGCCTGTTGAAAGCCCTTGTTTTGGCGGCGTTCGCGCTCGCACTTGGCGGCTGCTCGACTAGCGGTATGCATTTCCCCTGGACGCAGTCGGAGCTGCAGCCGCCGCCGGCGCCGGAAGCGGCGCCAGTGCCATTGCTGCCGCCCGCTTTCCCGCCGCAGGATATCGTCGGCCGTTGGGGGCTTGCTGCCTACCACAGGGACGAAGACCGCGCGCGCATCGAAGTGGCCGCGGCCAATCAATGCAGTCAGCCCTATGTCATCACGCTCGGCCCCACGGGTGGCGTCATGATGCATCTCGCCGACCAGGCAACGCCCAGCGAACTGCGGCTCAAAGGCGCGCCCGGCGGCAAGACATACATCGGCCCGGAAGGCCCACCCGAGGGCATACAGGACCGCGAGGTGGTTTCATTCAATGGCCGTATATTGATCCTGCGCTGGGTCGATCCGGAAGTGCAGGGCCGTTACGGCTCGATGGTCTATGTCCGCTGTGGGCCGGAAGGCGCCAAGAAGCCCACCAGGTCGAAGGCCAAATCGAACGCAAAGCCCAAGCCAAAGCTAAAGCCGAAACCAAAGCCGGCCGCACAGCCGCCGCAGTGAACTCCGGCTCGTCATGGCCGGGTCAAGCCCGCGCATGACGCAGCGTAAGTAGCCAGATGCCCGCTCCCCGCGATTTCGTCTTCGGCCCCTGGCGCGCCGTGCCGGTGCTCGGCGTCACTCAAATTTTGTCCTGGGGCACGATCTTCTACACCCCGGTGCTCATCGTGCCGCTGATCGCGGCCGAGCGCGGCTGGTCGATGTCGTTTGCCATGGGCGGCTTCTCCATCGGGCTCCTGGCCGCCGGATTGAGCGTGCCTTTCGTCGGCCGTTCGATCGACCGCTTCGGCGGCCACATGGTGATGACGGTCGGCTCACTGATCGGCGCGCTCGGGCTCGCGCTGATCGGGCATGCCGCCGACCGTGCGAGCTATCTCGCCGTGTGGGTCGTGCTCGGCGTCGGCATGGCGGCCAGCTTGTACGATTCGGCTTTCGCTACGCTCGGCCGCATCTTCGGGGCGGCTGCGCGCGCGCCGATCACCGCGCTGACGCTCGCCGGCGGTTTTGCGTCCACCGTGAGCTGGCCGACGACGCATGTTCTGCTCGAGCATATCGGCTGGCACGGCACATATCTGGTCTATGCCGCTTTGCTCGCTTTCGTTTCCGCGCCGCTGCACGCGCTGGCGCTGCCGCGCGAACGCTTCGAGGCGCAGGCGATGCCGGCGAGCGATGCGCCGGCGCCGCCATCGGTGCTGCCGCCTTATGGCTTGCCGTTCATTCTGGTGGCGGGGGCTTTCGCGACCTACGCCTTCGTGCCGTCCGGCCTTTCCGCGCACCTGCTGGCGATCTTTGCGCGCTCCGGCATCGACGCCGGCACCGTGGTGTGGATCGGCGCGTTGTTCGGACCGGCACAGGTCGGCGCGCGGCTCATCGAATTCGCCTTCGGCCGCAATTTGCATCCATTGTGGGTGGCGCGCTTTGCGCTATCGGTCCTGCTCTGCGCCTTCGCCATGCTGGCGATGCTCGGCATTTCGGTGCCGGTCGCGGCCGCCTTCGCGCTGATGTTCGGCGGCGCCAACGGCTTGGTCACCATCACGCGCGGCGCGGTGCCGCTGGCGCTGTTCGGCGCTACCGGTTACGGGCGTCTGATGGGCCGGCT
>JBOHII010000484.1:0-2709 GCA_050725955.1 Pseudolabrys sp.
CGCTGGTCATGCAGGACGGAGAACCGGCGGCGGGCGCGGTGACCGCGCCGATGATGCCGATCGTGCAAATGATCGCCGACGTTGCGGTGCAAATCCCGCAAATGAATTTCGACATGGATGATCCTCCCTTGTCGATCGTCATGAGCTACGCGAGCAACTAACGAGCCCAAAAATCTTGACCGTGATAGGGCATTACGTCAATGGAACCGGCCGCGTCATGGCCGCGAGAACGCCACCGGACGACCGCGGCAACGCCACATTGCGCTGTCGCTTCGGAACTGTGGTGCGCGGAACAAAAGCGGCGATAAGGAAAATAAGGTCGGCGGCGTGCTTAACTTCGTTCGCTTGGCGCGCTCTTTCCTTAAGCCGGAAGAGGCCGTCGCGCCGTAATATTTGTACGGCAGGAACTTGCCGGTCGTGCCGATGGCGTGGCCGTCACCATTCGGGCCGCCCAGCCGCCCCACGGTCTGCGCCACGCGGGATCGTGACGGTGCAGGCGCAATATGGTAGACTGGAATCATGAACAAGCTGCTCGAACAAGCCATTATGAAAGTGCGTGAGCTGCCGGAGGCGGATCAAGCCGAAGCAGCGGAAATTCTGCTGTCCATTGCGTCAAAAAGAACCGAGCCGGTTAAGCTCGATGAGGAAACGCGCAACGCTGTCCTCGAAGGACGCGAGCAAGCGCGCCGTGAGGAATTCGTCAGCGATCAGGACATGGCCGCGTTTTACAAGCGCCATGGCGTCGCGCCACGCGGGGTATGAGAGTCCGCTATACGCTTCGAGCGCAAACCGACCTTGACGTCATTTTCAGCTATTTGGACACTCGGGCGCCCGGTTCGGCGCTTGAGGTGAAGGCCACGATCGAGCGGCGCATCGCCATGCTCGGCGAGTTTCCTCACATCGCTCCGGAGACCGACATTGCCGGTGTCTACGAACTCACCATCGTCCGTTACGCATACAAGGTCTATTTCGACATCGACGGCGATAGCGTTGAAATCTTGCACATCCGCCACGCCTCGCGGCGTCCGTGGACGGGCGAGTGACCGCTCAGCCGAGGAGAGAGCGCACGCAATTTCGGCCGTCGTCCCCGCGAAGGCGGGGACCCATACGTCGCGCCCCATTGTTAGGCTGCGGACTATGGGTCCCGGCTCTTGCGCAAGCGTGCTCGCCCGGGACGACAGAAATTACTCCTCCTTCAACCCCAGCGCCAACGCGTTCCCCGTCGCGCCGTAATACTTGTACGGCAAAAACTTCCAGCTCATGCCAAGGCTTACGCGGTCGCCCTTGGGGTCGGCCTTGCGGGTGATGTCCATGTCGAGGTCGATCGCCGACATGATGCCGTCGCCGAATTCCTCCTCGATCAGCGCCTTGAGCGCCGGGCCGTTGACCATGACCAACTCGTAGAAGCGGTAGATCAGCGGGTCGGTCGGCGGCATTGGTGTGCCGGTGCCGCGGAACGGCACCTCGTTGAGCAGCGTCTGCTCGCCCTTCGTCAGCCCGAACAGCTTGGCGGCGTTGGCCGCCTGCGGCTTGGTCAGCTTCATCTGGCCGAGGATCGCGCCGGTGATCAGGATCGACGACATGCCGCCGATCTCCCCGCAGATGTATTTCCAGGTCCAACCCTTCTCGCGCTTGATGTCGAGGAGTTTTTCCGTGAGTCCGTCCCGTGTCATGACTGGCTCCTTGTGCTGCTTTCATCATCCAACGCCCGATAAACAAGCAAATTCTGCGCCAGACTTATTCGTTGGCGCATGACCTTTGCCGTCCTTCCTTCGCCCGCCGAAGCGGGCTTCGCGAAGGCGGGAAACCGGCCCCATCCCCATCAAGTCGGGGACATGCTTTTCGCCATCACACGCCGCCCATCTTGCCAAAATTTCCCCTGCATGCGACCCGAAGGGCCATGACCGCGGACGTCACCTTTGCGGACGGCGGGCGGCTGACCCCGCATCCCCTGCGCGCGGCCGTTCTGGGCGAAGTTCACGCGCGGCCCTTTACCCCGATCGAGACGCCGCGCCGCCTCTTGCATTTCGCGTTCGCCACCGCCGGCGAGGCCGGACGAAACGACCGTGCCGCGCTTGCCGATTTCTGCGCCCGCCGGGGGCTCGAGCCGCTCAAGCCCGCGGCCAAGCAGCATCGCGTCGCGCTCGGCGGCGCCACGCTGCGCTGGGAGCAGCATTCCGAATTCACCACCTATACCTGGGAGCTGCCGTCGGAAGGGACCACGCCGTTCCATCCCGCCGCCGCATCGCTGGCGACGCCGATGGCAAGCCTGCCGCAACCGGGTCCGCTGCTGGTGGCGCTCGACCTGCATTTGCTCGCCGACAACAACAAGAATCTCGCGGTCGACCGGCTGTTCGACCGCGCCAGTCTCGCCGTCGCGGAAAACGCCGAAGGTGATGCGCTGTTCGCCACCGATTTTCAGCCCGACCCAGCCGGCTTTGTGCGCATTCTGGTGCTCGACCGCGGTTTGGGCCCCGAGCGGGCCGGCGCGCTGGCGCAGCGCATCGTCGAACTGGAAACTTATCGCACGCTGGCGCTGCTCGGGCTGCCCGAGGCGCAGCGGCTGACGCCGTCAATCAATCGCATTGAAACGCGGCTTACCGAAGTCACCGAGGAGATGCGGGGCACCGACAAGCTGATGGACAATAACCGGCTGCTCGACGAATTGACCGCGCTCGCCGCGGAACTGGAAGCCGGTGCCGCGGCCAG
>JBOHII010000485.1:0-3921 GCA_050725955.1 Pseudolabrys sp.
GGTCTGCACCGCGAGCGTCGTCACGCCGGCGCCGCCCACGGCCGGGAGGAACGTGTAGATCTGCGCTTCTGTCGCCGCGGTATTGCTGACCGGGCTCTGCGATACGCGGGCGCAAGCGCGCACCAGGTCAATGGCCGCCACCGGCTTCACCAAAAAGTCGGCGACGCGCATCTGCAGAAGCGTACGCGCGACATTCTCGTCGAAGCTCTGCGTGACGGCGACGACCGGAGGCCAGGTATTGACGCGCGCCATCAGCCGCGCCAGCGCCTGCATCTCGGCATCGTTACCGGCGTCGAGATCGACCACGATGACGGTTGCGCCCGCGGCATCGAGCGTATCGCCGACATCGGCGACGCGGCCGGGCACCACGGTCAGTCCGATGGCGTTGCTCGCCCCAAACGTGCTGCTGGCCGAACGTTCGAATTCCGCGTCCGCGGTGAGTACCACCACGTGCGTGTGATTCGCGTCGGAATTGGAACCGCGACCGAGACGCATGAGATCAACCGACCGTGCTCACTTGACCTGGCTGACCGTCGGTCCGACCGGCGTCGTGTTGTTCTGCCCGCCCTGGCCGTTCTGGCTGCCTGACGGCGCCTGATAGCCGTTCTGGGTAGCGATGCCCTGCGGTGCGTACACTTTGCCGGTGCGGTAGCGCTGGACCGCGCCCTCCATGACGTCGCCGTTGAAGGCGATGTTCTTGTCGGCGCTCGCGCGCGGCCATGGGTCGACCATCTGGCTGACCTCATTGCTGTCGACCGAATTGCCGCCACTCAACGCGACGGTGTCGCGGCGATCGAGATACTCCGAGCAGCCGCCAAGCGCGGCGACGAGCGTGGCGAGCAGGAGCCCACGCATCAATTTATTGGACGGTCGCATCGGCGCTCTCCTTCGGCAGATCGAGCATGTGGCCGGTGAACGGACGTTCGCCGGCGGCGGCGATGCGCGCGGTGACCGGAGTCAGCGCCATCGCCTCTTTGTGGGTGAGCTCGGTCTTGCCGAGCAGGAAATAGTCCACGTCGTTCGGCGGCAACGTATCGTCAGCCGGCGTGCGCGCGACGTCGCCGGGCCGCAGCGGACGAACGAGGTGCGGCGTCACGATGATGGCGAGGTCCGTCTGGTTCTGCTGATAGGACTTCGACGAGAACAGCGCGCCGAGAACCGGGACCGTGCCGAGCCATGGCAGTTGATCGAGTTGATTCTGATTGTTGGTCTGCAGCAGGCCGCCAATCATGAAGCTCTGGCCATCGCGCAGTTCGATGGTCGTCGAAGCACGCCGCACGATCAGGGCGGGCACCGCAATGCCGGTACTCACGGCGACCATGTGCGTGGTGTCGATCTGACTCACCTCGGGCTCGATCTTGAGATTGATAAGTCCGCGGCTGAGCACGGTCGGCGTGAACGCGAGGCCGACGCCGTATTTCTTGTAGTCGACGGTGACATTTCCGAGCGAGCCGGCGACCGGGATCGGATATTCGCCACCGGCGAGGAAGCTCGCAGTGTCGCCGGACAGCGCGACCAGATTGGGCTCGGCCAGGCTGCGGGCGATGCCTTTCTGCTCAAGTGCATTGAGCATCATGTCGATCGTGGTGCCGTTGGAAACCATGCGGGCGAGCGCGAAGCCGAATGGCGAGGCGCCGGACAGCACGCCGGCGGCCACTTCGCCGGCCGGGATATTGGAATTGCTCGTCGGCGCCGTGATCGGCAGGTTTCCGGCAGGCTGCTGCGAGCCGATATTGATCGTGCTGTTGCCGCCGAAGCGGTTCCACTGCACGCCCAGTTCGCGGCCGGCGGTGCGTGAAATCTCGATGAAGCGCACCTCCAGCATCACCTGCTGCGGCGACATCACCGACACGGAATTGATTATTTCCGGCCCGAACTGGCGCGCGATGGTGACTGCCTTATTGAGGGTAGCGGCGTCGGTGACGTCGCCCGACAGCATGATGCGGCCGTTGACCGAGGACGCCTGCAGACGCGAACCGGGGAAACGCCGCTTAAGCTCATTGGTCAGCCGGGTGATGTCGTATTGCACTTCGATATCGAAGATGCCGATCAGCTTCTTGCCCTCGGCATAGACCTGCACGCGCGTGGTGCCGATCTTCTTGCCCAGGATCGAGAGCGTGTGATCGGTGAGCGGATTGACATCGGCGACCTCCGGATCGCCGACCATGACGTCGACGAAGCTGGTGCCGGTGTGCACGTCCTGCGACTTGCCGATGGTAACGCTTACCATGGCGGTGTGGTTGCTGCCGCTGATCTGGATGATGCGGTCCTGCGCGTAGGCATCGCCGGTCATCAGCAGAAGCCCCGCCATCAGCGCCGCGGCCAAGGCGATCGCCAAATCGCGCAGCCAGCAGCCCGCATCCGTGGTCCTGTCCAGGCGCCGCCAGGCGAAACCGGCGGCATGTTCATTTTTGTTGTTCACGACACTCTCCCCGTCCTTGATTGACCCCGCCCGCAATTATTGGGCGCCCACATTTTGCCCGGTCGTCATGTCCCCACGCCTGCGTTCGACCGGAACGGTGTATTCCTGCTTCGCAGACGCGCGCGTCACCACCACGATCGTGGTTTCGGCCTTGCCGGTATTGACCGGTTCATTGCCGCCCAGATCTTTGAGCGTGATCTTGCGTGTCTTGGTCTCGGCGGTTTCGCCGGCCTTGCGCAGCAGCAGCGACAGATTGCCAACCGACGATGCCAGCCAGACTTTCTGCGCTTCCACCGTGCTCACTTCGAGCGTGACCGACTTCGCCACCGTCGCCTTGGCGACGCGTTCGTCGGCGGACTGGTCGACCGCCAGCACGCGCGCATTCTGCAGCACGACCTCGGTGGTCGCCGAACCTTTGTCGATCTGGCGGGTGAGCACGACGTCGACGCGGTCGCCGGGCAGAACGAAGCCGCCGACACCTTCGACATCGTTGACGCGGATGGTGACCGCCTTCATTCCCTTGTGCACCAGCGCCGACAAAGTTGCGCGCTCGCCCGGACCGGTGATCTTGAGCGCGAGCACCGGCTCGTTCGGCTCGATCGCGGTGAGCACCACGCGGCGGCCGCCCCGCAACACGTCGGCGATTTTCTTGAATGCACCCGCCGGCATCGACGCCTCCGGCCAAGGCACTTCCGCCAGTATCGAGGCATTAAGCTCGGTGCCGAAACGCAGCGCCTTCTTGGCGACGACGACGGTTTGCATCGCCACCGTCTGCTTGTTCGCCTGCAAATTCTTCGCCTGCATGTTGGCCTGGTTGTTGAGCCAGGCTTGGGCGATGAACACTGCGATCAGGCCGAACACGACGGCGAAACCGATCATGACGATGGTGCTGGCACGCAAGGCTTTTGTCCCCTTTGACGCGCCCTGAAACGGCGCTGTTATCGTGCTGGGGAGACTAGATGGGATGAAGTATTCAATTGCTAATACCGCCGGCGCACTTTGGACTATGCTGAAGACCGGCTGAATTACTATTGTTTACGATCGGTGTGCGCTGAGAATAAGTTTGGAGTAACCTTGCGAGATGTTAACAATACTGTTTGGTAACCTCACGCCAATCGTAACGATTGATTGAGCCTAACGATCGCTTGCATGCGGCAAAATAGGCCGCGAATTGCGGGCCGGAGCCCACGCCGCGCCGCGGCCTGGGCGCGAAAACTCGCTTGCCGTGCCCTCGATAAGGTTACCGAGCCGTGCGGCCAGCGTTGCCCCAGCGGCGCGGTTGCGGCAACATGTAAAGGGCGTCACAACAATTGCCGCGTCCGCTGCGGGCGCGGCATAACAATAATACCTGGGAGAATCTGCCGAATGTCGAAACCGCGCATTAGCTATGTCGATCCGTCGGCGATCACCGACCCTGCCATGATCGCCGAATTCGAGCGTTGCGCGCGCGAGGGCACGCCGCGGCCGGAAAGCCAGGCGATCCGCGCCCATGTGCCGGC